>NZ_JSYI01000122.1:0-26680 GCF_001023515.1 Diaphorobacter sp. J5-51
CCGGTGACCTTGTAGCACTTACGCATTCGAGTTATTCAGGGCATCCTTAGAGGCTTTTGCGGCTCCAGCGCCCGTCCCACGTGCGCTGGCAGCTCCTGTTTTTGCAGCAGCCGTCTTGCGCGGCGGGTATTTGGATTCGCGCTGCTCGAACTCGAAGTTGACCTTGCCCGCCTCCTTGTCCCAGGCCAGGAAGGCCTTGAACGCGCGGCGCGTGCGCATGCTGACGAACTTGTCCAGCAGGTCGGTCTTGCCGGTGGCCAGCAGTTTTTGCATCTGCGCGCGCTCCACGGGCTGCTGCAGGATGACCTTGCCGCTCTTGAAGGTGCACGACGGCGTGGGCTGCTGGGCGGTGGGCACGGATTTGCTGCACACGTAGTTGCTGCCGTGTTCGTACACGGGCGCGCCGCAGCTGGGGCAGGCACCTAAGCTTTCCTGGCCGGCAAAGTCCACGATCTCGCCCGATTCCTCGGCGTTCTTGTCGTCGCCAAAGTCGAATTCGAGCTTGTAGTTGCCCGCCTCTTCGTCGCGGGCGATGGTGACCTCGGCCACGAAGGGCCAGCCGGCCTTGGAGCGGAAGCCCTCCAGCGGGCCGATGCGGCGGTCGCGCAATAGCTGCTCGGCCTCGGCGGTTTCAAACGTGCGGCCCGCGGGCGACTTGGTGAACGAGAAGCCGCAGCCCTCGCCCGCGCCGTTCGCGCCCGTGCAGGCGTAGCGGCGGTAGTTCTCCTTCACCACGCCGCCGCAGTTGGGGCACGGCGTGGACAGCGTGGCGTAGTCGCCGGGGATGGTGTCGCGGTCGTATTCCTTGGCCTTCTTGACCAGCTTCTCGGTCATGGCCTGGATCTGCTGCATGAAGGCCTCGCGGCTCAGCTGGCCCTTTTCCATTTGCGCGAGCTTGAATTCCCACTCGCCCGTCAGGTCGGCGCGGCACAGCTCCTGCACATCCAGGCCGCGCAGCAGCGTCATGAGCTGGAAGGCCTTGGCGGTGGGGATCAGCTCGCGGCCTTCGCGCAGCATGTATTTTTCGGTCAGCAGGCCTTCGATGATGGCCGCGCGCGTGGCCGGCGTGCCCAGGCCTTTCTCCTGCATGGCTTCGCGCAGTTCGTCGTCGTCGATCTGCTTGCCGGCGCTTTCCATGGCGCCCAGCAGCGTGGCTTCGGAGTAGCGCGCGGGCGGCTTGGTTTTCAGGCCCTTGGCCTCGGCGAACTCGGTGTGGGTCATCTCGCCGGGCTTGACGGGCACCAGCGGCTGGCCCTTGTCGCCAGCCTTGCCGTCTTCGACCTCGTTGGCGGCTTCCTTGCCGTAGATGGCCAGCCAGCCGGGCTTGACCAGCACCTTGCCCTCGGTCTTGAACGAGTGGCCCACCACCTGGCTGATGCGCGTGGTGACCTGGTATTCGGCACTGGGGAAGAACACCGCCATGAAGCGGCGCACCACCAGGTCGTAGAGCTTTTGCTCGGCCTCGGACAGGCCGCTGGGGGCCTGCGTGGTGGGGATGATGGCAAAGTGGTCGCTCACCTTGCTGTTGTCGAAGATACGCTTGGACGGGCGCACGTAGCCGTCGTCCAGCGCCTGCTGCGCGAACGGCGCCAGGTGGCGCATGCCGCTGCCGGCCAGCATGCCGAAGGTCTGCCTGGCCACGGGCAGGTAGTCCTCGGGCAGCGCGCGCGAGTCGGTACGCGGGTAGGTCAGCGCCTTGTGGCGTTCGTACAGGCTTTGCGCCAGGGCCAGCGTGGTCTTGGCGGAGAAGCCGAACTTGCCGTTGGCCTCGCGCTGCAGGCTGGTCAGGTCGAACAGCAGCGGCGATGCCTGGGTGGTGGGCTTGCTTTCCTCAGTGACGGTGGCGGCCTTGCCGCGCACGGCGTCGGCGATGTCCTTGGCCTGGTGGTACGACCAGACGCGGTCGGCGCGGGCCTCGGGGTCGTCGCTCTTCTTCCACTTGGGGTCGAACCACTTGCCCAGGTATTCGCCGGCCTCGGCATGAAAGCCCGCGTGGATTTCCCAGTAGTCGCGGCTGACGAACTTGCGGATTTTTTCCTCGCGCTCCACCACCAGCGACAGCGTGGGCGTCTGCACGCGGCCCACGGTGGTCAAAAAGAACCCGCCGTCGCGCGAGTTGAAGGCCGTCATGGCGCGCGTGCCGTTGATGCCCACCAGCCAGTCGGCCTCGGAGCGGCTGCGCGCGGCGCTGGCCAGGCCCTGCATCTGCTGGTCGCTGCGCAGGTTCTCGAAGCCGTCGCGGATGGCCTGGGGCGTCATGCTCTGCAGCCACAGGCGCTTCACGGGCTTGCCCAGCCCGCCCTTGGCGCCGCCGGCGTACTGCTCGATCAGGCGGAAGATCAGCTCGCCCTCGCGGCCCGCGTCACAGGCGTTCACAAGCTCGGTCACGTCCTTGCGCCTGGCCTGCTTGACCACCGCGTTCAGGCGGCTCTTGGTCTTGTCCACGGGCTTCAGGTCGAAATACGGCGGGATCACCGGCAGATGGGCAAAGCTCCACTTGCCGCGCTTGACGTCGAATTCCTCGGGCGCCTGGATCTCCACCAGGTGGCCCACGGCGCTGGTGACCACGTAGCGCTCATTCTCGAAATGGTCCTCGTGCTTCTCGAACTTGCCGGCAACCGGCGTGAGGGCGCGCACGATGTCCTGCGCCACCGAGGGCTTTTCTGCAATTACCAGTGTTTTGGTCATTTTGTGGGTCTCTTACGCCATACCGCGCCCTGCTGGCGCTTCTACAATCCGCCTCACACGCGCGCACGCGCACGCATGTGTGCACACATTCAAAGTAACAGAGTTTCCCCATGCCCCGCACCGCTTCCACCGCTGCCCCCATGCCCGCCGCCGGTCGGCGCATCCAGACCCGGCGCTCGGGCGTGCATGGCAAGGGCGTGTTCGCCGTGCAGGACATTGCCGAGGGCGAGGTCCTCGTCGAGTACACGGGCGAGGTCATCAGCTGGCAGGAAGCCCAGGACCGCCACCCGCACGACCCCGCGCAGCCCAACCACACCTTCTACTTCCACGTGGATGAAGACCGCGTGATCGACGCAAAGTTCGGCGGCAATTCCTCGCGCTGGATCAACCACAGCTGCGACCCCAACTGCTTTGCCGACGAGCGCGATGGCCGCATCTTCATCACCGCGCTGCGCAACATCCGCGCGGGCGAGGAACTGAACTACGACTACGGCCTGATCATCCAGGAGCGCTACACCAAGAAGCTCAAGGCCGAATACCCCTGCTGGTGCGGCAGCAAGAATTGCCGCGGCACGCTGCTGGCGCCCAAGCGCGGCTGGGCGCCGCCGGGCCTGGCACCCCAACCTCCCACCGAAAAAGCCGGGAAGGCCCCAAAGACCCGCAAGGCCGAGGAAGCCAAAGGCAGCGGCAAAGCCGGCAAGCCCGCCAAATCCGCGAAACCCCGCCAGGGCCGCAGGAGCGCCCAGCGGTGAGCCCCGCCGCCACCCCCGTGCGCTGGCCGGCCGAGGCCCTGTGGGAGGCGATTGCGCCGCTGCTGCCCGGCTTCACCGTAGAGGTCTTGCCCAGCATCGACTCCACCAACAGCGAGCTCATGCGCCGCGCGCGCGACGGCCGGCTGGAGCCCACGCTGCTGGTGACGGAGGAGCAGACCGCCGGCCGCGGCCGCCTGGGGCGCGACTGGCACAGCGCCGCCACCTACCGCGACACCGGCGTGGTGCCCGCGCTCACGTTTTCGCTGGGCCTGCCGCTGGCGCCGCACGACTGGTCGGGCCTGTCGCTGGCCGTGGGCGTGAGCGTGGCGCAGGCGCTGCAGCCCGTCCTGCCCTCCGAAGGCAGCGGGCACCCGCGCATCCTGCTCAAGTGGCCCAACGACCTGTGGCTCCAGGATGGGCGCAAGCTCGGCGGCATTCTGGTGGAGACGGCCACCGTGACCGCGCCCGGCGCGGCCGTGCCGCCGCTGGTGGCGGGCCAGAGCCGCTACGTGGTGGTGGGCATCGGGCTGAACGTGTTGCCCGTGCTGGCCGACGGGCTGCGCACGCCCCCCGCGTGCCTGCGCGAGGTGGACACCACGCTCACCGCGGCCAGCGCGCTGCAGCGCATCGCGCCGCCGCTGGTGCATGCGCTGCTGGGTTTTGCCGAGCATGGTTTCGCCCCGTTCCAGGCGCGCTTTGCACAGCGCGATCTGCTGGCCGGGCGCGCCGTCACGCTGAGCGACGGCACGCAGGGAACGGCCCACGGCGTGACCGAGGACGGCACGCTGCTGGTGCACACCGCGCGCGGCATGCAGCCCGTCACCAGCGCCGAGATCAGCGTGCGCCCGCAATGACCGCCGCGCCGCGTTCCCCGCGTTTTTTGCGCGCCCCCGCACCCTGAAGGACTGAGCCATGCTGCGCCTTGCCGTCGTGCTTCTGCTGCTGGCCAACGCCGGCTACTACGCCTGGTCGCAAGGGCTGCTGCGCGGCTGGGGCCTGGCGCCGGTGGATGAGTCCGAGCCGCAGCGCATGGAGCAGCAGATCGCCCCGCAGAACCTGCGCCTGCTGCCTCAGGGCAGCAAGGGGGCCGCGTCATCCGCGGCACCGGCGGGCCCGGCGTCTTCCGCGCCGGCCTCCGCACCCGCTGCCAGCGGGGCGGCGGCGTCCCCCGCAACCGCCGCCGCGCCCGCGGAGCCCCCGGCCTGCCTGCAGGCGGGCGTGTTCGACGCGCGCCAGGCCGACGCGCTGCGCCAGGCGGCGGCCGTCTTGCCCGAGGGCAGCTGGACCCTGGAGCCCACGCCGATCACGGGCCGCTGGATGGTGTACATGGGGCGCTTTCCCGACGAAGAAGCGGTGGCCAAGAAGCGCGCCGAGTTGCGCACGCTCAAGATCCCCTACGACCGGCCCGGCGCGGCACTGGAGCCGGGGCTGTCGCTGGGACGCTTTTCCACCGAGGAGGCCGCGCAGCGCGGCATGGCCCTGCTGGCCAACCAGGGCGTGCGCACCGCGCGCGTGGTGCAGGAGCGCGCCGACGCGCCCGGCTTCATGCTGCGCCTGCCGGCCGTGAACGACACGCTGCGCACACGCCTGGACACCACGCTGCAGCCGGCGCTGGCCGGCAAGACGCTGCGCCCCTGCGCCTGATCCCTGGCACGCCGCCGGCGCGGTTTGCCGACCGCGGTGGCCTGCGCGGCATGGCGCGCGGCAGCCTTGATGGATGGCGGCCTTCGCACCGGCAGCGCTGCTGCCGGCCCGCCGTCAGCCGTCAGCCCGCGTCGAGGCTGATCTGCGCGAAGCGGCTCACGCGCCGCATCTTGTCCACTTCCTTCTGGATCTGGGCCCCGAATTCCGCGGGCAGCGAGCCCGAGGGGAACAGCCCGTGGTCGGCCAGCGCCTTGCGCACGGCGGGCTCCTCCAGCGCCTGTGCGACGGCGTCACGGCGCGCGCGGACCACGACGGCGGGCGTGCCGGCGGGTGCCACCAGACCGAACCACGACGGATCGTTGTTGGTGAACAGGCTCAGCTCGGCATAGGTGGGCACCTTGGGCAGCACGGCCAGGCGCTGGTTCCACGACACGGCCAGCGCGCGCAGCTTGCCCGACTGGATGTGCGGCAGCGACGACGCCACCTGGTCGCAGTACACCTGCACCTTGCCCTCCAGCAGGTCGGCCACGGCGGGCGCCGCGCCGCGGAAGGGCACGTGCTTCATGGACGTGCCGGTGGTGCTTTGCAGCAGCTCGGCCCACATGTGGCCGATGGTGCCCGCACCGGGCGTGGCATAGGTGATCTTGCCCGGCTGGCTCTTGAGCAGCTTGATGAACTGCTCGAAGTTTTGTGCCGGCACGCTGGGGTGCACCACCAGCACGCCCGGAGCCTTGACGATCTCGGTCACCGCCGCAAAGTCCTTGATCGCGTCATAGGGCAGCTTCTTGTACACGGCGGGGTTCACGCCATGCGTGGAGAGCGTGGCCACGCCCAGCGTCATCCCGTCGGCCGCGGCCTTGGCCACCGCCTGCATGCCGGTGGCGCCGCCCGCGCCGGGCAGGTTGTCCACCTTCACGGGCATGCCGAGGATGCGCGACAGCGGCCCGGCCAGCACACGCGCGGTGATGTCGGTGGCGCCGCCCTGCGGGAAGGGGACCACCAGCCGCAGGGTGCTGCTGGAGGCCTGGGCACTCGCCAGGCCGGGGATGGCGCCAGCGGCCGCCAGTGTCAGGATGTCTCTACGCTGCATGCAATGCTCCCTCAAGGTTGGTCTTTGGTAACAAACCATTCTGGTAACCCCGCGGGCCGCTGAACAATGAGCATTGCGACACATCTCATTTCAATGCGGAATGCACTGCCGGCGCACACCGCGGCAGCGCCCGGTGGCCGTAGGGAAGAAATCCCGCATTCACCCTTGCCTGGTAAGCGCCAGCAGCTATGTTTTTTATCGCTACTGGCCTGCACAAGCGCGTGGAATGACAAAGGCCCGTCCATGGGAACGGGCCTTGCGTTGGGAACCTCGGTACAGCCGCGGGCCCCTTCGCGGCCGAGGCCGCCGCCTGAATGCCGCCGCCAGCGGTCAGCCGCGCGGGTCGGTCGCCAGCAGAGACTCCACCAGCGCGCGCAGGTCGGCGCGCAGCCGGTCGAACCCTGCCGGCAGGATGTCCAGCGTCTGCTCGTCCATGTAGAGCTTGCGGTTGATCTCCACCTGGATGCTGTGGCGATGCTGCGCCGGGTTGCCGTAGCGGCGCACCAGTTCCACACCCTTGTAGGGATGGTTGTAGTCCACGCTGTAGCCGCGCTCGCGCAGGAACGCGCAGATCTGCTGCGACAGCGCCGGGCTGGCGGTGGCCCCGTCGCGGTCGCCCACCACGAAGTCGGCATGGTGCAGGCCCGGGTAGAGCGTGGCATGGCTGGCGGCCACGGCGGGCATGGAGTGGCAGTTGAGGTGGATGCTGTAGCCATGGCGCGCGTGGGCGGCGTCGATCTCGGCCGCCACCGCCGCGTGGTAGGGCCGCCAGCAGCGCTCGATGCGCGCACGCACCTCGTCCACGCCCAGCGGGCGGTCGTAGATGGGCTCGCCCTCGTCGGTGAACTTCCAGATCAGCCCCTTGCCCAGGCGCACCTTCTGCAGCACCACGGGGTCGGTGGTGACCGGGTCGGGCCAGGGCGCGTCCAGCAGGGTGGCGTCCAGTTCGGTAGTGTCGCGGTTGGCGTCCAGGTAGATGCGCGGGAAATGCGCCTCCACCCAGCCCACGCCCAGCCCGGGCGCGAAGGCGTAGAGCTTTTCGACGTGGGTGTCCTCCGCACGGCGCAGCACGGGCAGGTCCAGCGCAGCGCGGAAGTCGGCGGGGTAGACGGTGCCGCTGTGCGGCGAATCCAGCACCAGGGGCGTGCGCCCCGCGATGCGGGAGACCATGCGTGCGGGTGACGCAGCGGGCGGCGCCGCAGGGGCGCCGGCTGCGCCGGGCTCGGCCTGCAGGTACTGGCTGTGGATCAGTTTCAGCACTGCTTGCATAGGCACACTCCGTGGAAATCAATCCAGTTTGATCTTGGCATAGGCTGCCACCTGTTTCATCTTGTCAATTTCACGCGCGATCTGCGCGGAGAACTCGGCGGGCGTGGTGCCCGACGCATACAGCCCCTGGGCCGCCAGGCGATCGCGCACCGCCGGCTCCTTGAGGGCCTGGGCCACGGCCTGTTGCACGCGCTGCACCTGGGCCGCGGGGGTGGATTTGGGCGCCACCAGGCCGAACCACGACGCATCGTTGGCCTGCTTGTAGCCCAGCTCGGCATAGGTGGGCACGTCGGGCAGCACGGCCAGGCGTTCGTGCCAGGACACGGCCAGGGCCTTGAGCTTGCCGGCCTTCACGTGCGGCAGCGACGAGGCCACCTGGTCGAAGTACACCGGCACCTGGCCGCCCAGCACGTCGTTGGTGGCCGGACCCGCACCGCGGTAGGGGATGTGCACCATGCTGGTGCCCGTGGCGCTCTTGAACAGCTCACCCCACATGTGGCCGATGGTGCCGTTGCCCGGCGTCGCGTATTCCACCTTGCCGGGATGGGCCTTCAGGTGCTTCACGAGGTCGGCGAAGTCCTTGACGGGCAGCACCTTGGGGTTGACCACGATGATGCCGGGCGCCTTGACGATCTCGGTCACGCCGACGAAGTCCTTGATGGGGTCGTAGGGCAGCTTGCCCAGCACGGCCGGGTTCACGCCGTGGGTGGACAACGTGGCCACGCCGAAGGTCAGCCCGTCGGTGGCGCGCGCCACCTCGGCCATGCCGATGGAGCCGCCCGCGCCGGCCTTGTTCTCGATCACCACCGGCTGGCCCAGCAAGCGCTGCAGGGGTTCCTGCAGCGAGCGGCCGGCAATGTCGGTAGCGCCGCCCGGCGGGAAGGGCACGACGATGCGCAGGGGACGGCTGTTGTCCTGGGCGAAGGTCATTCCAGAAACTACAGAGGTAACCGCCAGCGCGGCAATCAGTTTGCGACGTTGCATGGACTCACTCCTTTGATGGTGCACGAAAGATAAACGAAGGGGTGCGGACGGAAAAGCAATAGCTGTGCCTGTTATCATTCCATTGTGGAATGTTTTGATCGGCAAATCCCATGATCCTGCGCCGCCTTCACCCGCCGCTGCATCTGCTGCGGGCGTTCTGTACCGTGGCCCGCTTCGGGGGCATCTCGCGCGCGGCCGAGGCGCTGCACCTCACCCAGAGCGCGGTGAGCAAGCAGGTGCAGGAGCTGGAGCGCTGGGTGGGCGTTGCGCTGTTCGAGCGCAGCCGCAAGCGCCTGTCGCTCACGCCCGCCGGTGAGCGCTACGAAAAGGCCGTGAGCGCCCTGCTCGCCCGCCTGGAGGCGGCCACGCTGGAGCTGATCACCAGCGGTGACGAGGGCGGCGCGCTGCACCTGTCGGTGCTGCCCACGCTGGCCGCCAAGTGGCTGATTCCGCGCCTGCCGCAGCTGCGTGCGCAGCACCCGCAGATCACGCTGCACTTCGTGCCCTACGTGCACGGCTACGACTTTGCCGACCCCGAGCTGGACTGCTCCATCCTGTTCGGCGACGGGCATTGGCCGGGCGCACGCGCGCACTACCTGACGGGCAACGACGTGGCCCTGATCGGCCCGCGCGCCGGGCTGGCCGGCGCGCCGCCCCTGCACAGCCCGCAGGACGTGGCACGCCACACGCTGCTGCGCCACGTGAGCGTGCCCGGCGCCTGGCAGCACTGGGCCGAGGCGCACGGCGTGAACGGCCTGGACCCGCTGGCCGGCCCGCAGTTCGACCAGTTCCAGACCATCATCCGCGCGGTGTCGGTGGGCATGGGCCTGGCCCTGGTGCCGCGCTGCCTGGTGCAGGACGAGATTGCCGCCGGCACCGTCACCGAGCCGCTGCCCGGCGGCGGCTACACGAGCGACCTGGGCTACTGGCTGTGCTACCCCGAGTCGCGTGCGCAGCTGGCCACGCTGGTGCGCTTTCGCGACTGGCTGCTGGCGCTGGCGGACCCCGCGGCGGGCACGGCCGCACCGGCTGCTTGAATCGACCTCAAAATGACCTCCAGCGCTTGCCCATCAAGCGCGAGCAGCTATTTGATCGATAGCATCGGACAGCGGCGGCGCTATGGCCCCGATTCGCGTGCCGTGAACCGCACGCTGAAGCGCGCGCCGGGCATGGCCGCGCCGGGGCGCACGTCTTCCAGTTCCACCTCGGCGCCGTGCTGGCGCGCGATCTCGCGCACGATGGGCAGGCCCAGGCCGGAGCCGTCGGCGTCCGTCCCCAGCGCGCGGTAGAAGGGCTGGAAGACCAGTTCGCGCTCAGCCTCGGGCACGCCGGGCCCCGAGTCCTCCACCTGCAGCAGCAGCACATGGCTGAACGGGTCGGGCAGCACGCGCGCGGTGATCACGCCGGGCTGCTGCGCGCTGGATGGGGTGTAGTTGATGGCGTTGTCCACCAGGTTTCGCACCAGTTCCTTCAGCAGCGTGGGGTTGCCGTCCATCCACACGCCATTGGTGCCGGGCTCGGCGCCGTCGTAGCCCAGGTCGATGTGCTTGTCCATGGCGCGCGGCACGCTGCCCTCCACCACCTCGATCACCAGCCGCGCCAGGTCCAGCGGCTGGCGCTGCACCACGGCGCTGCCGCCCTCGGCCCGCGCCAGCGCCAGCAACTGGTTGACGGTGTGCGTGGCGCGGATGGACGAACGCCCGATCTGCTTGAGCGACTGCTTGAGCTCCTCGGTGCTGGTGCCCTCGCGCTGCGCCAGGTCGGCCTGCATGCGCAGCCCGGCCAGGGGGGTCTTGAGCTGGTGCGCGGCGTCGGCCAGGAAGCGCTTTTGCGTGGCCATGGATTCCGACAGGCGGCGCAGCAGGTCGTTCACCGAATCCACCAGCGGCGCCACTTCCATCGGCACGGCCTTGTGGTCCAGCGGCGAGAGGTCGTCAGGCTTGCGCGCGCGGATGCGCTCCTCCAGCTGGTGCAGCGGCTTGATGCCGCGCGCCAGCGCCAGCCAGACTAGCAGCACCGCCAGCGGCAGGATGACGAACTGCGGCAGCATCACGCCCTTGATGATCTCGGTGGCCAGCACGCTGCGCTTGGCGCGTGTCTCGGCCACCTGCACCAGCGCGGCGGGCGCGTCGGGCAGCGGCACGCGCACCCAGATGTAGGCCACGCGGATGTCGATGCCGCGCAGCTCGGCGTCGCGCAGCCGCACCTCGCCGGAGAACACCCGCTCCTCGGGCGGCGGCAGGGGCAGGTCGCGCTCGCCCGAGAGGTATTCGCCCGTCGGCGAGATGAGCTGGTAATAGACGATGTCGGACTCGTCGGCGCGCAGGATCTCGCTGGCGGGCTGGGGCAGGTTGAACAGCACCTTGCCGTCGTGCACCGTGACGAGCTGCGCCAACGCATGGGCGTTGTACTCCAGCGCGCGGTCGAAGGGCTTGTTGGCCAGGCCCTGGGCCACCAGCCAGGTCAGCGCCAGGCTCACCGGCCACAGCAGCAGCAGCGGCGTGAGCATCCAGTCCAGGATTTCGCCGAAGAGGGAGCGCTGCTCGCGCTGGAAGATTTTCAAGGTGGTGGGTGTTTTTGGCCGCTAGCGCTTATGTATCAAGCGCAAGCAGCTATCAATAACAGAGCATCCACGGGTCCCGTCAGCCGGGGATCTTTTCCAGGCAGTAGCCCAGGCCGCGCACGGTGGCGATGCGGATCGGCCCGCGCTCGATCTTCTTGCGCAGGCGGTGGATGTAGACCTCGATGGCGTTGTTGCTCACCTCCTCGCCCCACTCGCACAGGCGCTCCACCAGTTGCTCCTTGCTCACCAGGCGGCCGGCGCGCTGCAGCAGCACCTCCAGCAGGCCCAGCTCGCGCGCGGACAGCTCCACCATCTTGCCGTCGATGGTGGCCACGCGGCCCGCCTGGTCGTACACCAGGGGCCCGTGGCGGATGGCGCTGCTGGTGCCGCCCATGCCGCGGCGCGTGAGCGCACGCACGCGCGCCTCCAGCTCCGACAGCGCGAACGGCTTGGCCATGTAGTCGTCGGCGCCCAGGTCCAGGCCCTTCACGCGCTCGTCCACGCTGTCGGCCGCCGTGAGGATCAGCACCGGCAGCGCCGAGCCGCGCCCGCGCAGGCGCTTGAGCACCTCCAGGCCGTGCATCTTGGGCAGGCCCAGGTCGAGGATCAGCAGGTCGAACTCGTTGTTGGTCAGGAGCGCGGTATCGACCTCGGTGCCGCTGGCCACATGGTCCACCACGGCGCCCGAGCCGCGCAGCGTGCGCAGCAGCCCGTCGGCAAGCACCTGGTCGTCTTCGGCGATGAGGATGCGCATGGGGTGTCTCTCCTGGTTGTCGTGCGCCGGCCTGCGCTCTGCCTGAATTTTAGGCCGCCGTGCCCTCGCCGCCGGCATAGGCCTCCAGGCCCAGCGCGACCACCGTGGCCACGTCCTGCCCCACCTCGGCGCGGAACTCGCCCTCGGCCTGCGCCACCGCCGCGCGAAACGCCTGCAGCCACGCCAGTCCCGTGGGCGTGAAGCGCACCAGGCGCGCACGCGCATCGCGCGGATCGGGCTCGCGCGTGACCAGGCCCCAGGCCGCGCACTGCTCCACCAGCGCGGCCATGGACTGCTTGGCCATGCCCGCGCGCTCGGCCAGGTCGGTGAGGCGGTCCCCCTGCAGCGACAGATGCCGCGTGATGTGGATGTGCGCGGCGCTTACCTGGTCGCGCGCCGCGAGGTTGGACAGCGCCAGCGGCACCTGCACGTCGCGCGCCATGAGCTGCAGCACACGCGCATCGAAGCGCCGCATGGCATGGCCCAGCAGGCGGCCCAGGTGGGTCTGGCGCCAGCGGTCGTCGAGGGTGGGGGGAGCGGTCATCCGCACATTGTCAGCCAAACTGACCAAAAATTGATTGGATAACGCATCAACCGCCCATAAACTACTGTTCAAGCATCCAGCCTGTCATTGGAAACAGTTTCCAGGCAGGCACACGATTTCACCGTGACCCCGACCCGAAGGAGCATTCCATGGACGCCACCGTCAAAGGCAACGCAACCGCCGTCAACAGCGAAAAGGCCAAGGCCCTGCAAGCCGCCCTCGCGCAGATCGAAAAGCAGTTCGGCAAGGGCACCATCATGCGCCTGGGCGAGGGCGAGGCCATTGAGGACATCCAGGTGGTCTCCACCGGCTCGCTGGGTCTGGACATCGCCCTGGGCGTGGGCGGCCTGCCGCGCGGCCGCGTGATCGAGATCTACGGGCCGGAAAGCTCGGGCAAGACCACGCTCACGCTGCAGGTCATCGCCGAGATGCAGAAGCAAGGCGGCCAGTGCGCTTTCGTGGATGCCGAGCATGCGCTGGATGTGCAGTACGCCAGCAAGCTCGGCGTTCAGCTCACCGACCTGCTCATCAGCCAGCCGGACACGGGCGAGCAGGCGCTGGAGATCGTGGACAGCCTGGTGCGCTCGGGCGCCGTGGACCTGATCGTGGTGGACTCGGTCGCCGCCCTCACGCCCAAGGCCGAAATCGAGGGCGAGATGGGCGACGCCCTGCCCGGCCTGCAGGCACGCCTGATGAGCCAGGCGCTGCGCAAGCTCACCGCCACCATCAAGAAGACCAACTGCATGGTCATCTTCATCAACCAGATCCGCATGAAGATCGGCGTGATGTTCGGCAGCCCCGAGACCACCACCGGCGGCAACGCGCTGAAGTTCTACGCCTCGGTGCGCCTGGACATCCGCCGCACCGGCACCATCAAGAAGGGCGACGAGGCGATCGGCAACGAGACCAAGGTGAAGGTGGTGAAGAACAAGGTCTCGCCCCCGTTCAAGACGGCCGAGTTCGACATCCTGTTCGGCGAGGGCATCTCGCGCGAGGGCGAGATCATCGACATGGGCGTGAACGCGCGCATCCTGGAAAAGAGTGGCGCCTGGTATGCCTACAACGGCGAAAAGATCGGCCAGGGCCGCGACAACGCCCGCGAGTTCCTGCGCGAGAACCCTGGCCTGGCCGTGGAGATCGAGAACAAGGTGCGCGAAAGCCTGGGCATCGCACTGCTGCCCACGGGCCACGCGAGCCCGGCGGCCGATCTGCCCGAAGACAAGCCTGCGCGCGGCAAGAAGGCCGACAAGACGGGCGAGATCGAGGCGTAACCACGCACCGGGGTTTTTGAACGAAATCTGCCTCCAGCGCTTGACCATCAAGCGCTGGAAGCTCTTTTTTCAATAGCATTCATGGGATTCACCGCCCTCTCCCTCAAGGGCCGTGCGCTGCGCCTGCTTGCCCAGCGCGAGCATTCGCGCAGCGAACTGCAGGCCAAGCTGGCGCGCCACGTGCAGGAGGGCGACGATCTGCCGGCGCTGCTGGACGAGCTGCAGGCGCGCGACTTCATCAATGCAGAGCGCGTGGCCGAGTCCGTGGTGCACCGCCGCGCGGAGCGCTTCGGCACCCAGCGCGTGCTGCAGGAGCTGCGGCGCAAGGGGCTGGACGAGGATTTGGTGCGCAGCACCGCCGCCCAGCTGGCGGGCACCGAACTGCAGCGCGCCCGGGCCGTGTGGCGCCAGCGCTTTGGCGACCAGCCCGCCGACACGCCGCAGGAGCGTGCGCGCCAGATGCGCTTTCTGGCCACGCGTGGCTTCGCCGCCGACGTGGTGCGCCGCGTGGTGCGGGGTGGTGATGAATGGGAATAGAACGGGGCTTGGCGCGCTTCTGTCCAGCGTCAAAGCTATTTCATCCATAGCAGCTGTCGACGCGCAGTCCGCCACCGGTCGCACCCCGCAACGCCGCGCCGTCGTGCAATGCCAGGCCGCGCAATACGCGCGATGGCTTCAGCGCCGCCACGGACATGCCAGAGGCTTGAGGCCCGCGGCGCGGCTGTGCGCAGCCGGCCCCCGTTGTGCGCGTTGGGCCGCGGCGCGACCGCTCAACCCAGCAGGCGCTCCGGGTTGGCGTCCAGCTTGGTGAGCGCATCGCGCGTGGCGCGCAGCGTGAGGCTCTCCTCCTCCTGCGCCACCAGCAGACCCGCCTGCAGGTAGGCCCCCAGCCGGCGCAGCTGGATGAGGTAGCTGCCGCCATCGCGCGTGGCGAACAGGTGCAGTTGCTTGCGCTGGCTGTGCCAGGCGTATTGCACCTGGGTGGACGCGCCGTTGTGGTCCAGCGTGAACCAGGTGCCCAGCGGCAGCTGCTGCGCCCAGGCCACCATGTCGTCCTGCACAGGCGCGCCATTGTCGGCGATGACGTGGATGGACGAGGCGTCGATGCCCAGCAGCAACTCGATGTTGTCCGCACTCAGCGGCATGTCGCCCAGCGCCTCGTCGCCGATGTAGTCCTCCAGGTTCGCCAGGCGTTTGGCCATGGCATCGATGTGCGCCTGCGGGATCGAGGCCGTCTTGGAGAGGAAAGCGTCGGCCAGCGTGTCGGTGATTCCCTTGATCTGTGCGTCCTGCTCGGGCCCCGCCACGCCGATCAGCGCCAGCCCCTGGCGCAGGCTCTGCAGCAGCGCCGGCAGGTTCTGGATGACCAGCGCACGGTCGGCGCGGTTGGGCTTGGCGCCCGCCGCCCACACCAGGTCGGCCGCGGCGCGCTTGAAGGCGGCGGTACTGGCATGCTGGGCCCCGTCGCGCACGGCCGACATCGCCAGCACCTCGGCCCATGTCTTGAACAAGAACTCGCGGATCTCGTCGCGCACCGGCATGTCCTTGAGCAGAGCGCGCAGCTCGATGGTGTACTGGATCGCCAGCGTCTCGCGCTGCTCCACCTGCTGGGCCACGCTGACGATGCGCGAGGTGCCCTGCTTCTCGGTGAGGAATTTGGCGAGGAATTTCTCGAACTCGTCGTGCACCAGCTGGAACACGCGCTGGCCGGTCTCGGGGTACTGCTCGATCACCTGCACGATGCGGCGGATCTCGGCCTCCAGCGCGCTGCCGTTGATGGAGCTGGCGTCAAAGCCCAGCACGCAGGCGCCCATGCGGTCGATGAGCTGGCGCGCGGGGTGCGTGAGGTTGCTGAAGAACTCGGGCTCGGCCAGCGCCACGCGCAGCACCGGCACCTGCAGGCGCGCAAACCACACGCGCACCGAGGGCGGGATGCGGTCTTCGCTCAGGATGCTCTGGAACATCAGCGCCACCACCTCGATGATGGCCTTCTCGCTGGCGGTGCTGGCCTTCTTCTTGAACTCCACGGACCGCTCGCGCACGGCGCTCGCCACGCGGACCACGGCCTGTGGGCTGTAGTCCTCAACCAGCGTGGCCACGTCGCTGTAGTAGCTGTCGGCCGAGACGCGGTGCGCCGCCAGCGCATGGGCCAGCGCCGCGGACGCGGGGGGTGCCTTGACCATGTCGTAGCCCGTAGTGGGCTGCGTGAGCAAGCGCCGCAGCTGCACCATCACGCCCTGGGCGCGCTGGCGCGCGCGCACCAGCGGGCTGCCCATGCCGGCCATCGCCGGCTGCCCGCGCATGCCGGGGGGCGGAGGCATGAAGGCCGACGCCGCCTGGCGCGTGGGGGCAAATTCCGTGGGCCGCCCCAGCGCGGCGCGCGACTGCTGCAATGCCTGCGAGGCCAGCCCCACGGGACCGGACGCGGGCGGCGGCTCGGCGGGGCTGCCGGTGTTGGGGCCGGCGGCCGCGCGGCGCACGCGGGCGCGCAGGTCGTCCTGCGCCACGACGCCCTGTTCGTCGTACAGCTTCACAAGGGCCTGGTACTGCGCCAGCGCCAGCGCCGCCAGTTCGCGCTGCAGCGGGTCGATCACCATCTGCAAATGGTCGCGCTGCAGGCCCACCTCCACCCACTGCTCGACCAGATGCAGGCACAGGGTTTCGGGGCGCAGGATATCGGTGCCGGCCAGCTCACGGCCTTCCAGATGCTGTGTGCGCTGCCGCGCGGAATCGAAAGGAGCGGCCACATGCTCGGTAAGGGTCAGCGCCATGCGCGAGGCGATGATCTTGTTCTCCAGCACGTCGTCACCCAGCAGCTCAAGCCCATCGAACGCCTTGGACGCGTTGAGGGTGCCGCGCCCCGTGACGGGCGGGGGCGCCAGGCTTTCCCGCCAAGCCCGGCCCAGATGTTCCACCCAGGTCTTGCGGTGGGCCTGATGGCCCATCCAGGCATCGCGCCGCAACTGCATGTCGCGCTGCGTGGCGGTCTGCCCCATCAACTCGGTCAGGAAGTCATGGACTGTTTTGTCCAGCGCCGGCAAGCCGGCGCACAGCCCCTCCACGAAACGCTGGCGGGCCAGGTGGGCCAGCCGTCGGTGGGCAGTGGAAGTGGGCGAAAAATCCATAGGGCTCCGATATTAGCCCCAGCCGCTGTCGCGCCCCGGCCTTTGCATCGGCACGCGGACAAGGCGGCTGCGCACGCGCATCGTCAGACCACGGCGCCGGAGTTCGGGTCGGCCGGGTCGCCTTCCTTGCGGGTCGGCGCCTTGACCAGGTCTTCGCGCTTGACGCCCAGCCACATGGCGATGGCCGCGGCAACGAACACCGACGAGTAGATGCCGAACAGGATGCCGATGGTCAGCGCCAGTGCGAAGTAGTGCAGGCTGGGGCCCCCGAAGAAGAACATGGACAGCACCATGGCCTCGGTGGAGGCATGGGTGATGATGGTGCGGCTCATGGTGGAGGTGATGGCGTGGTCGATCACCTCATGCGTGTTGAGCTTGCGGAACTTGCGGAAGGCCTCGCGGATACGGTCGAAGATCACCACCGACTCGTTCACCGAATAGCCCAGCACGGCCAGCACGCCGGCCAGCACCGACAGCGAGAACTCCCATTGGAAGAACGCAAAGAAGCCCAGAATGATGACCACGTCGTGCAGGTTGGCGATCACCGCTGCCACGCCGAACTTCCACTCGAAGCGGAAGGCCAGGTAGATCACGATGCCCAGCACCACCATGCCCAGCGCCATCAGGCCGCTGTGCACCAGTTCTTCGCCCACCTGCGGGCCCACGAACTCGGTGCGCCGCAGCGTGACCTCGGGGTCCTGCGCCTTCAGCGCGCTCAGCACCTGCTCGCTTTGCTGGGCCGAGGTGACGCCCTTTTGCACGGGCAGGCGGATCATCACGTCGCGCGAGGTGCCGAAGTTCTGCACCACCACGTCGGCATAGCCCAGGCCCGCGACGGTGTCGCGCACCTTGGCCGTGTCGGCCGTCTGCGTGTAGGCCACCTCCATGACGGTGCCACCCGTGAACTCCACCGACAGGTGCAGGCCCCGCGTGACCAGGAAGAACACCGCCAGCGCGAAAGTGATGAAAGACACCGCGTTGAGCACCAACGCGTACTTCATGAACGGGATGTCTTTTTTGATGCGGAAAAACTCCATGGTTTTCCCCTTTCTTAGTTGCTGTTGCCGCGGGCAGCCACCGAGCGGTGCTCATCGCCCTCGGGCTTCCACACCTGGCCGATGGACACGCTCTTGAGCTTCTTCTTGCGGCCATACCAGAGGTTGACCAGGCCACGCGAGAAGAACACCGCCGAGAACATGCTGGTCAGGATGCCGATGCAGTGCACCACGGCAAAGCCGCGCACCGGCCCCGTGCCGAAGGCCAGCAGCGCCAGGCCCGCAATCAGCGTGGTGACGTTGGAGTCCAGGATGGTGGCCCAGGCGCGCTCGTAGCCCGTGGCGATCGCCGCCTGCGGGGCCACGCCAGCGCGCAGTTCCTCGCGGATGCGCTCGTTGATCAGCACGTTGGAGTCGATGGCCACGCCCAGCGCCAGGGCCATGGCGGCGATGCCGGGCAGGGTCAGCGTGGCCTGCAGCATCGACAGGATGGCGATCAGCAGCAGCACGTTCACGCCCAGCGCGATCGTGGAGAACACGCCGAACAGCCTGTAGTACACGCACATGAAGGCCGCGATGGCCACCATGCCCCAGACCACCGACTGGATACCCCGTTCGATGTTGTCGGCACCCAGGCTCGGGCCGATGGTGTATTCCTCGATGATCTCCATGGGCGCGGCCAGCGAGCCGGCGCGCAGCAGCAGTGCGGTGTCGTTGGCCTCGGCCGTGGTCATGCGGCCGGAGATCTGCACGCGACCACCGCCAATCTCGCTGCGGATCACGGGCGCGGTCACCACCTCGCCCTTGCCCTTTTCGAACAGCACGAT
Source organism: Diaphorobacter sp. J5-51 (assembly GCF_001023515.1). Classification (NCBI taxonomy): domain Bacteria; kingdom Pseudomonadati; phylum Pseudomonadota; class Betaproteobacteria; order Burkholderiales; family Comamonadaceae; genus Diaphorobacter; species Diaphorobacter sp. J5-51. The sequence goes on from NZ_JSYI01000122.1 coordinate 18,507, forward strand.
GGCCATGCGCTTGCCCACGTTCTCGCGCGTGATGTCCTTGAAGATGCGCGAGCCCTTGGCGTCCAGCGTGAGGTTCACGGTGGGCTCCTGGGTCTGGCCGTCGAATCCTGGCTGCGCGTCGGTGAGGTTCTCGCCGGTCAGCACGACCTGCTTCTTCACGATCACGGCCTGGCCGTTGCGGTCCAGGTATTTCTCGGTACCGAACGGCACGGGGCCCGTACCCATTTCGGCGGCGCGCGCCTCGGTGCCCTCGTCCACCATGCGCACTTCCAGCGTGGCGGTGCGGCCCAGGATGTCCTTGGCCTTGGCCGTGTCCTGCACGCCGGGCAGCTGCACCACGATGCGGTCCAGGCCCTGCTGCTGGATCACGGGCTCGGCCACGCCCAGTTCGTTGATGCGGTTGTGCAGTGTGACCATGTTCTGCTTCAAGGCCTGCTCTTGCACCTTGCGCAGGGCCTCGGGCTTGATGGTGGCGCGCAGGCGCATACCGTCGCCGTCGGCGCTGCTCACGACCGCCAGGTCCGGGAACTGGTCGGCGATCAGGTTGCGTGCCGCCGTGAGCGTGGCCTCGTCGCGCACGCGGATGTCCACGGCCTGCCCTTCGCGGCCGATGCCGCCGTGCCGGATGTTCTTCTCGCGCAGCGCGCTGCGCAGGTCGCCTGCGTACGACTCGATCTTCTTCGTGATCGCCGCCTGCATGTCCACCTGCAGCATGAAGTGCACGCCGCCGCGCAGGTCCAGGCCGAGGTACATGGGCCGTGCATGCAGCGCGGTGAGCCAGTCGGGCGAGCGCGACACGAGGTTCAGCGCCACGATGTAGGAAGGATCGCTCGGGTCGGGGATCAGGGCCTTCTCGATCGCGTCCTTGGCCTTGAGCTGGTTGTCCGGCGTGTCAAAGCGCGCGCGCACCGAGTTGCCGTCGAACACGATGGAGTCCGAGGCCACGTTGGCGGCTTTCAGCGCGTCCTCGACGCGCTGCTGGACCGCGGCGTCGACCTTCAGCGTGGCCTTGGCCGACGACACCTGCACCGCAGGCGCCTCGCCAAAGAAGTTGGGCAGGGTATACAGGGCCCCAATGAGCAACACGATCACCAGGATCGCGTACTTCCAGACCGGATAACGGTTCATGATCGCGCTCTTCAATCCATACGGGGCAGCGGCCGCGGGATGCGGCGCAGCACTGCCCTCATAACAAGGCCCGTAGGCCTACAGCTGGGACGGTTTACTTGACCGTGCCCTTGGGCAGCACCTGGGCCACGGCGCTGCGCTGCACCTGCACCTGCACGCCAGGCGCAATCTCCAGTTGCAGGTAGCCTTCGCTCAGGCCCGCCACCTTGCCCAGCAAGCCGCCGGCCGTGGCCACTTCGTCGCCCTTGGCCAGCGCGTCGATCATGGCGCGGTGCTCTTTCTGGCGCTTCATCTGGGGACGGATCATGATGAAGTACAGCACCACGAACATCAGCACCAGCGGCAGCATGCTGGTGAGCGATCCCATCAGGCCGGCCTCGGCGGCTGCGGCGGGGGCGGTCTGTGCAAAGGCAGAAGAAATCAACACGGGAAGGACTCCACTGGTAGTAATAGGTGCAAAGGGGCTCCGCCGGGAGGCGCCAGGGCCTGCGGGCGGTGAGCCGGCCATTGTATGCGGGGGGCTGCCGGCCAGGGCTGCGCGCACCGGCGGCCGGCGGGCTGCGGGCGCCCTCTGGAATTCAGTATCAAAACACCTTGCAACGCCCGTCCAGTGAGCGCCAGCAGCTATCACATATATAGCATAAAGCCCCGGACCAGGGGCGGTTAATGCATCGGATGCGACGCGCCCATCGTCGGCCTGGGCCTACGCCGGCGCCTGGCAGGGCTTCGTAGCATGCCTGTGTGCCGCCCGCGGCGGCCGGCGCCGCGCCGCGGCCCCTTCTCTCCCACCCCCCGTGTCAAGAAAGGAAACGCTTTCCATGGATTTCGCATCGGTATCCGCCTGGCTGGAGACAGAGTGGTTCTGGGGCATGTCCGCTGCCGAAGTATTGGCGGCGGCGGCCACGGCCATGGGCATCTACCTGGCGCTCACGCTGCTGCTGCGCTGGGCCGTCGCGCATGCCGACCGCAAATCCGGCGGCGGCGATGCCGGCGCGGCAAGCCTGCTGGCGCAGGTGCTCGCCGGAACCAGCCGTCTGCTCATCCTGCTGGCGGCACTGCTGGTGGGCACCGGCATGCTGGACCTGCCCGGGCGTTGGCATGACCGTGTGAGCCAGCTCTGGTTCCTGGCCGTGGCGGTGCAGCTGGGGCTGTGGGGCACGCGCGCCATCAGTCTGGGGGTCGAGCGCTACCGGCGCCACCATGGCGCCGCGGGCACGGGGCAGATCAGCGCCTCGGCCACGCTCATGTCCTGGGGGCTGCGCACGCTGGTGTGGGCCACGGTGCTGCTGGCCATCCTCTCGAACCTGGGGGTGAACATCACCGCCTTCGTGGCCAGCCTGGGCGTGGGCGGCATTGCGGTGGCGCTGGCGGTGCAAAGCGTGCTGGGCGATCTGTTCGCCTCCATGGCGATCGCGGTGGACAAGCCCTTCGAGGTGGGCGACTTCATCGTCGTGGGTCCCATCGCAGGCACCGTGCAGCAGGTGGGCGTAAAGACCACGCGCATCCGCGCCCTGAGCGGGGAACAGGTGGTGATGAGCAACACCGAGCTGCTCAAGCAGACCATCAACAACTATCGCCACATGCGCGAGCGCCGCATCGTGTTTGGCTTTGGCGTGGCGCAGGACACCTCGCCCGCGCAGGCGCAGGCCCTGGCACAAGCGGTGCGCGACATCATCGAGGCCGAACCGCAACTGCGCTTCGACCGCGCGCATTTCAAGGGATTTGGCGCCAGCTCGCTCGATTACGAAGTGGTCTACATCGTCAAAGACCCGGACTACAACCTCTACATGGACCTGCAGCAGCGCATCAACCTGGCGTTGCTGGGCCGGCTGCAGGCGCTGGGCATGCGGCTGGCGGTGCCGGTCAGCCGCGTGCAGCTGGCCGACCCGCCGGCCGGGCAAGAAGGCCCGTCCAGTGCGGCCGGCATGCCCATTCCTCAAAACGCGTGAACGACCGCGTTGCCCTCGGGCAGGGGCAGGCGGCGACGGGCGGGCTCAGAAGGAATGGGCGGGCATGACAGACCCGCCCACCGTCTCAGGCCACTTGGCGGGGCGCACCCGCGTGTGGGGCGCGCCAGCGGTCCATGAGCGCGAACCACTTCTTGCGCGCGGCCTGCAGGTGGCGCTCCTTCACATGGCCGTAGCCGCGGATGTCCTCAGGGATACGCGCGATCTCCACCGCCAGCGCCAGGCGCTCGGCCGTCAGGCCCTTCAGTAGTTCCTCGATGCAGGCGCGGTATTCGCGGATCAGCGCGCGCTCGGTCTTGCGCTCCTCGGTCCGGCCGAAGACATCGAGCGCCGTGCCGCGCAGCCCCTTCATGCGAGCCAGCACGCCGAAGGCCTTGCGCACCCAGGGCCCGTAGCTTTGCTTGACCAGCTCGCCCTTGTCGTTGTGCTTGGCCAGCAGTGGGGGCGCCAGGTGGTGCACCAGCTTGTAATCGCCTTCGTACATCGCGGCGATCTTGTCGGTGAACGCCTTGTCGGTGTGCAGCCGCGCCACTTCGTACTCGTCCTTGTAGGCCATCAGCTTGAACAGGTAGCGCGCCACCGCCTCAGTGAGGCGCGTGCCCTGGCCCAGTGAATCCTCGGCCGCGCGCACCTTGTCCACGAAGGCCTGGTACTCGGCCGCATAGGCGGCGTTCTGGTAGCCCGTGAGGAAGTCCACACGCTTGGCGACCATCTCGGCCAAGCCGGGCTTCTTCACGAACTGGATCACCTGCGCGGCCTGGAACAGCGCCTGCACCTCGGCCAGGTTGTGCGCGCAGCGGCGTCCCCATTCGAAGGCGGCCTTGTTGTTCTCCACCTGTACGCCATTGAGCTCCATGGCGCGCATGAGCGCGGCGTGGGACAGCGGCACGCGGCCCTTCTGCCACGCATAGCCCAGCATCAGCGGGTTGGTGTAGATGCTGTCACCCAGCAACTGGCTGGCCACCTGCTCGGCGTCGAACACGCCCAGCAGCTCGGCGCCCACGGCCTGTGCGATGGCGGCCTCGCAGCCGTCAGCCGGGAACTGCCAATTGGGGTTGTGCACAAAGGCCGCGGCCGGTGTGCCGTGGCTGTTGAGGGCCACGAATGTGCGCCCCGGCTGCATGGCGGCCAACGTGGCCTTGTTCGCGGCAACGATGGGGTCGCAGCCGATCACCAGGTCCGCCTTGGCCGTGTCCACCTTGGTGGTGTGGATGGCCTCGGGGCGGTTGGCGATCTGCACATGGCTCCAGGTGGAGCCGCCCTTTTGCGCCAGGCCCGCCGCGTCCTGCGTGATGACGCCCTTGCCCTCCAGGTGCGCGGCCATGCCCAGCAGGGACCCGATGGTGATCACGCCCGTGCCGCCCACGCCAGCCACGACGATGCCCCACGCGGCTTCGGCCGCCGGCAGCACCGGCTCGGGGATGGGCGCCATCGTGGACAGGTCGCCCTTCTTCTCCTTCTTGGGTTTCTTGAGCTGGCCGCCCTCGACGGTGACGAAGCTCGGGCAGAAGCCCTTCACGCAGGAATAGTCCTTGTTGCAGGTGCTCTGGTTGATGCGGCGCTTGCGGCCGAACTCGGTCTCCACCGGCTCCACCGACAGGCAGTTGGACTGCACCGAGCAATCGCCGCAGCCCTCGCACACCAGCTCGTTGATGACCACGGTCTTGGCGGGTGTGGCCAGCAGGCCGCGCTTCCTGCGGCGGCGCTTCTCGGTCGCGCAGGTCTGGTCATAGATGATGGCCGTGCAGCCTGCGATCTCGCGGAACTCACGCTGGATGCGGTCCAGCTCGTCGCGGTGGAAGACCTCAATGCCCGGCGGCAGGTCGTTGAGCAGCTCGGGGTGGCCGGTGCGCGCGGCGTTGGCCGGGTGCGTGCGGCCGTGGTACTTCTCGGGCTCGTCCGTCACCACCGCCAGCCGGACCACGCCTTCGGCGCGCAGGCTGTGGGCGATCTGCGCCACCGAGTGCCCTTCGGGGCGCTCGCCCACCTGCTGGCCGCCGGTCATGGCCACGGCGTCGTTGTACAGGATCTTGTAGGTGATGTTGGCGCCCGAGGCGATGCTCTGGCGGATCGCCAGCAGGCCGCTGTGGAAGTAGGTGCCGTCGCCCAGGTTGGCGAACACGTGCTTGTCCTTGGTGAACGGCGCCTGGCCCACCCAGGTCACGCCCTCGCCGCCCATCTGCGTGAAGGTGCTCGTGGCGCGGTCGGGCATCCAGTTGGCCATGTAGTGGCAACCAATGCCGGCCACGGCGCGCGAGCCCTCGGGCACGCGGGTGCTGGTGTTGTGCGGGCAGCCGCTGCAGAACCACGGCATGCGCTCGCCGGTGTCGGTCTTCACCTCCAGCAGGCCGCGCTCGCGCGCCTCCACCACGGAGATGCGCGCGTCCATGCGCGCCACGATGTCCTCGGGCACGCCCAGCTTCTTCAGGCGTTTGGCGATCGCCTTGGCGATGATGGCCGGCGTCAGGTCGGCCTTGGGCCGCAGCAGCCAGTTCTGGCTGGGATTGGGCATGCTCCATTCGCCGCCGGAGTTGTCACCCTCGATCTCGTCGAACTTGCCCAGCACGTTGGGACGCACGTCGGCGCGCCAGTTGTAGAGCTCTTCCTTGATCTGGTATTCGATGACCTGGCGTTTTTCCTCCACCACCAGGATCTCCTGCAGGCCCTGCGCGAAATCGCGCGTGATGGTGGCTTCGAGCGGCCACACCACGTTGACCTTGTGCACGCGGATGCCCAGCTGACGGCAGGTGTCGTCGTCCAGGCCCAGGTCCACCAGTGCCTGGCGCGTGTCGTTGTACGCCTTGCCGCTGGCGATGATGCCGAAGCGGTCCTGCGGGCCCTGGATCACGTTGTAGTTGAGCTTGTTGGCGCGGATGTACGCCAGTGCCGCGTACCACTTGTAGTCCATGAGGCGCGCCTCCTGCTCCAGCGGCGCATCGGGCCAGCGGATGTGCAAGCCGCCGGGCGGCATGGTGAAGTCCTCGGGCATGACGATCTTCACGCGGTCGGGGTCCACAGAGATGCTGCTGGACGACTCCACCACCTCCTGGATGGTCTTGAGTCCGGACCACAGGCCCGAGAAGCGGCTCAGGGCAAAGGCGTGCAGCCCCATGTCCAGAATGTCCTGCACGCTGCTGGGGAAGAACACCGGCAGGCCGCAGGCCTTGAAGATGTGGTCGCTCTGGTGTGCCGCCGTGCTGCTCTTGCTGATGTGGTCGTCGCCCGCCACGGCGATCACGCCGCCATGCCGCGCCGTGCCGGCCATGTTGGCATGCTTGAACACGTCGGAGCAACGGTCCACGCCCGGGCCCTTGCCGTACCAGATGCCAAACACGCCGTCGTACTTCTTGGACTGGGGGTAGATGTCCAGTTGCTGCGTGCCCCAGACGGCGGTGGCGGCCAGCTCCTCGTTCACGCCGGGCTGGAAGACCACGTGGTGCTCCGCCAGGTGCTTGCGGGCGCCCCACAGGGCCTGGTCGTAGCCGCCCAGGGGCGAGCCACGGTAGCCGCTCACGAAGCCCGCGGTATTCAGGCCCACGGCGGCATCGCGCTGGCGCTGCAGCATGGGCAGGCGCACGAGGGCCTGCACCCCACTCATGAAAGCGCGGCCGTGGCCCAGCGTGTATTTGTCCTCAAGGGTGACCGTCTCCAGCGCGCGGCGGACGTGTTCGGGCAGCGGGGCATTCATGTCTTGTCTCCGTGGGTTCTGTGATCCGCCGCCTCTGTTGGGCGCGGCGTGCGGGACGGTGCCGTGTGGGCGCCACCCGATCTGCGCAGTGTATGCGCGAGACACCGATATGTGTTTGCTTTGTTTGCCGCGTTTACCCTGATGCGCGAAAGCTTCTTTCTTAAAACAATCCAAAAATGGAAACCTTGGACAAATACGACATCGCCATCCTGCGCGAGCTGCAGGCCGAGGCGCGCCTGACCAACGCCGAGCTGGCGCAACGCGTAGGCCTGTCCGCTGCACCGTGCTGGCGGCGCGTACGCGCCCTGGAGGAAGCGGGCTACATCCACGGCTATCACGCGGAAATCGACCGCCACAAGATCGGCCTGGGCGTACTGGCGTTCGTGCGCCTGGACGCCGAGCGCAACACCGGCGACCTGACGCTGGCCATGGAGCAGGCCATCGCCCAGATCCCCGAGGTGGTCTCATGCCACTACATCAGCGGCACCGGCACCTTCGAGCTGCAGGTGGTGGCACGCGACCTGGACAGCTTCTCGCAGTTCGCACGCACCGTGCTGCTGAACCTGCCCAACGTGAAGGACATGCACACCAGCTTCTCGCTGGGCGAGGTCAAGGCAGGCGGCGCGCTGCCGTTGGCGCACCTGGGCCCGGTGCGGCCCGTGGTGCGTGGCGCCGCAGCGTAGGACCACTCCTAATTCAGTAGCTGGCACCGCTTTCCCTATAAGGGTTTGATCACATTTTCATTGCAACTGGTGCCCAGGCGCCACGATCCCAGCAACCCGCTGAAGCCGCCCGCGCATCGGGGCGGCGTTGTTCCAGCGAGGTCAAACTCCAGCGCGTTCAGGGAACATGTCGCCAACGGCCATCGCGCCTGGCGGTCCTTCTCCTGGTGTCAGGCAGATGGCACACTCGCATTTTTTAGGCACCGCTGGCTGCATGAGCAGTCACACTTGAGCGACGAGCCTCTCGCCCTTTCACCTTCCCATGCAAGACCGCCTGAAATGGACGCAGTCCGCGCTGGTACGAATCCTTCGCCCCGCGGTCAGGCTGGCGTTGGCGATGGGACTGAAGCACGCCCAACTCGAAGAAATCCTGAGGGACCTGCTGCTGGAGGAGGCGCGCCATCTCTGGCGCAGCCAAGGCATTCCCGACCCCAACCTGAGCCAGATCTCGGTCACCACCGGTCTCAATCGCAAGGACGTGACCGCCAGAGTGCGCCAAGTACGCGACCCTTTGCCTGCCACCGAAGGGTCGTCGGCCGCCAAGGCTTTCACGGCCTGGTTGCAGCTGGCCGCCGAGGAGCCCAGCCGGCGCCGCCTTCCTATTGTGGACACCGGCCATGGCCCCTTGTATGGATGCCTCCCGGCAATGAGTAGTAACCCGCATCGCTG
>NZ_JSYI01000123.1:0-48059 GCF_001023515.1 Diaphorobacter sp. J5-51
CTTCCTGGCTTCTAGCAGACTGCGTTCGGGGTTTTGCAGGATTTCCTTAATGAAAAGACTGGCTACACCGCCACCGGCGCCTTGATGGCGGGGTGGTGTTCGTAGCCCACCACTTCGAAGTCTTCGTAGGCGTAATCAAAGATGGATGCGGGCCGGCGCTTGATCTGCAGCGTCGGGTAGGCGTAGGGCTGGCGCGCCAGTTGGGTCTGCACCTGCTCGAAATGGTTGCTGTAGATATGGCAGTCGCCGCCGGTCCAGATGAAGTCGCCCACCTGCAGGTCGCACTGCTGCGCCACCATGTGCGTGAGCAGCGCGTACGACGCGATGTTGAACGGCACGCCCAGGAAGATGTCTGCGCTGCGCTGGTAGAGCTGGCAGCTCAGTTTGCCCGGCTCACCAGCCACCTGCGATGGCGCCACGTAGAACTGGAAGAACGCGTGGCAGGGCATGAGCGCCATCTGGTCCAGCTCGGCTACGTTCCAGGCGCTCACGATGATGCGGCGGCTGTCGGGGTGGGTCTTGAGGGTGTCGATCACTTGCTGGATCTGGTCGATGTGGCCTCCGTCCGGCGTGGGCCAGCTGCGCCACTGCACGCCGTACACGGGGCCCAGGCTGCCGTCGTCGCGCGCCCACTCGTCCCAGATGGTGCAGCCGCGCTCCTGCAGCCAGCGCACGTTGCTGTCGCCGCGCAGGAACCACAGCAGTTCCAGGATGATGGACTTGAGGTGCACCTTCTTGGTGGTCACCAGGGGAAAGCCTTCGGCCAGGTCAAAGCGCATCTGGTGGCCGAACACGCTCCTGGTGCCCGTGCCCGTGCGGTCGCCCTTGGCCGTGCCATGTTCGAACACATGGCGCATCAGGTCTTCGTATTGGTGGCGGATGGGGCGTGGGGTCATGGTCTTGAATGAAAAGTGGCTCCAGCGCTTGCTAGACAAGCGCCAACAGCTCTCATTTTTGAAGAATGCAGCCCGGGTTCATGAGGCCCTGCGGGTCCAGGGCCTGCTTGATGGCGCGCATCAGCCCCAGGGCCACGGGCGACTTGTACTGCGCCAGCTTGTCGGCCTTGAGCACGCCCACGCCGTGCTCGGCCGAGAACGAGCCGTCGAACTGCGCCACCGCGTCGTACACCAGGGCGTTGACGCGGTCCTCCTGCGTGCGCAGGAACTCCCGCGCATCGCCGCCCGCGGGCGCCTGTACGTTGTAGTGCAGATTGCCGTCGCCCAGGTGGCCGAAGTTGACCAGGCGCACGCCGGGAATCTCGCGCTGCAGCAGCGCATCGGTGTGCTCCACGAACGCGGGGATGCGCGACGCGGCGATCGAGATGTCGTGCTTGATGTTCAGGCCTTCTTCGGCCTGGGCCAGCGGAATGCTCTCGCGGATATGCCACAGCTCATGCGCTTGCGACAGGCTCTCGGCGACCACGGCGTCGAGCACGCAGCCGTCCTCGAAGGCCAGTTCCAGCAGCGCCTCGAAGCGCTGGCGCGCATGCTCCTCGGATTCGCTGTCGCTGTTTTCCAGCAGCACGTAGTAGGGTGGCGCGCCGTCCAGCCCGGCGAACGGCACGCGCAGCTGCGGCATGTGCTTGATGACCAGCGACAGCGCGAACTGCCCCATCACCTCGAAACCCGTGAGCCCGGCCCCCAGGTGCTGGTGCGACAGGCCCAGCAGGCGCACGGCCGCCCCCATCGACGGCACGGCGGCCCAGGCGGTGAGCTGCGCGGCGGGCTGGGGGAAGAGCTTCATGGTGGCCGCGGTGATGATGCCGAGCGTGCCTTCGCTGCCGATGTACAGGTCGCGCAGGTCGTAGCCGGTGTTGTCCTTGCGCAGGCCGGAGAGGCCGTTCCACACCTCGCCCTGGGGCGTGACCACCTCCAGGCCCAGGCACAGCTCGCGCGTGTTGCCGTAGCGCACCACCTGCGTGCCGCCGGCATTGGTGGACAGGTTGCCGCCGATGGTGCAACTGCCTTCGGCGGCAAGCGACAGCGGGAACAGCAGATCGGCTTTCTCGGCCGTCTCCTGCAGGGCCTGCAATATGCAGCCGGCCTCCACCGTCATGGTGAGGTTGTCGCGGTCGATGGCGCGCACCGCATTCATGCGCGTGAGGCTCAGCACCACCTGCGTGCCGCTGCTGTCGGGCGTGCTGCCCACCGACAGGCCGGTGTTGCCGCCTTGCGGCACGATCGCCGCGCCGGCATCGGCACAGGCGCGCACCACTGCTGCCACCTCGGCCGTGGAGCCCGGGCGCACCACGGCCAGGGACTTGCCATGGGAGCGCTTGCGCCAGTCCTGTTCATAGGCGGCAAGGTCGCCCTCGGTCAGTACATGGGCGGCGCCGACGATCTGGCGCAGGGTGTCGAGCAGGGCAGTGGTCATGGCGGTCAATCCAGTCGATGTCAGGCAAAGGCTCAGCACGCTCATGCAGGCGCGGCAGCGCGGGCCGCCTTGGCGGCACGCTGGCGCAGCCGCACATGCAGCGCGCAGGCGGTGAACAGCAGCAGGCACAGCACGATCTCCAGGCCCGCCAGCCAGTTGCCGGGCGCCGGGTCGCTCCAGGCGCGCACCACCCCTTCGGTGAAATACAGCCACACCAGCAGGCTGACCCAGCGATAGGTGTACATGCGCCGCTTGAGCAGCCCGGCCAGCGGCACCGCCAGCGGCAGGGCCTTGAGCGCCAGCCAAGAGCCGCCCGGGCGCACCGGCGCCAGCCACAGCTCCCAGGCCAGGCACAGCACGATCAGCGCCGCCAGGCTGCCCACGGCCAGCCAGCGCGTGGCCGCCACGTCGGTGGCGATGTGCAGGGCGGGGGCGGGGGGCAGGGTTTCGCGATGCATGGGGCTGGCATCATATCGGTCATGTCGTTGTCCCTACAGTCCATTGCAGTGCGTGCCGAGGAGTGGCTGGTGGAGCTTTCCCACTTCCCCTGGCGCACCACCGCGCAGACGCTGCGCGAGCGCTTTCGCGAGGACCGCCTGGGGTTGACGGCCAGCAGCCTCACCTTCACCACGCTGCTGTCGCTGGTGCCGTTCGTGACGGTGGCGCTGGCCATGTTCACCGTGTTCCCCATGTTTGCCGAGATGCAGCTCGTGCTGCAGCGCTGGCTGGTGGACAGCCTGGTGCCCGACAGCATCTCGCGCCCGGTGCTGGGCTACCTCACGCAGTTCGCCGCCAAGGCGCATGGCCTGGGCGCGGCGGGCTTGTCCATCCTCATGGTGACCGCGCTGGCGCTGATCCTCACCATCGATCGCACGCTCAACAACATCTGGCGCGTGCAGCGCCTGCGCCCGCTGGGCCAGCGCGTGCTGATCTACTGGGCCGCGCTCACGCTCGGTCCGCTGGTGCTGGCGGCCAGCCTGGCGCTGACCACCTCGGTCGCCAGCGCCGCGTCGCGCGGTATCGGCGACACGCTACCGGGCGGAGCGCGCCTGCTGTTCGATGCGATCGAGTTCTTCGTGCTGGCCGCCGGCATGGCGGCGCTGTACCGCTATGTGCCCAACACCCAGGTGCACTGGCGCCACGCCTGGGCGGGCGGGGTGTTCGTCGCCGTGGGCATCGAGCTGGCCAAGAAAGTGCTGTCGCTGTACCTGGCGTCGGTACCCACCTATTCGGTGCTGTACGGCACGTTCGCCACGCTGCCCATCTTGCTGCTGTGGGTGTACGTGGCCTGGGTCATCGTGCTGCTGGGTGCGGTGGTGGCCGCCTATCTGCCGAGCCTGCTCGCCGGCGTGGCGCGCTGCGCCACGGGCGAGGGTTGGGCCTTCTTGCTGGCCGTGGAGGTGCTGCAGCAGCTGCACCGCGCGCGCCAGCAACCGCCCCACGGGCTGAGCGTGCTGGAGCTGGCCCAGCGGCTGCGCGTGGATGTGCTGCAGGTGGGGTCCGTGCTGCCGGTGCTGGCGGCGCTGGATTGGGTGGTGCGGGTGGACGAGACGGCCGCCGACGGGTCCGACGCAGCCGACGCACGCTACGTGCTGCTGGCCGAGCCGGCCACCACGCACATGGAGCCCCTGGTGCAGCGCCTGCTGCTGGCGCGCACCCCGCCGCTGGAGCGCCTGTGGGCGCACACGGGGCTGGAGGTGCTCACGCTGGCCGACGTGCTGCCGCGCGAATCCGCGCAGCGGCCGCCTGAGATGCTCCTTAAACGATAGCTGTTAGCGCTTGATAGGTAAGCGCTAGAGGCTGTTTTGGCCTAAATCCTGCGCGGCCGCCGCGCCGTGCAGTACCGCGCCCTCCAGCGTGGCGGGGTAGGGCCCTGCCACGTAGTCGCCGCAGGCCTGCAGGCCGGGCGCAATCACGCGCGGCGGGCGCGCCAGGGCGGGCGTGCAGGCAAAGGTGGCACGCTTTTCCACCACCGTCTGCACCGCGCGCAGGCCGGGCAGGGCCAGGTCCTCGGCCGCCTGGGCCAGCACGTCGCGCTCCAGCGCGGTGCGCTCGCCCTCGAAGGCGCTGACCACGAACGCCAGCAGCCCGGCCGGGCCGCCCAGCAGTGCGCGGTCGAAGACGAACTGCGCGGGCCGTTGTGCCCGCGCGCGCAGCGCCAGCATGGGGCGGGGCAGCAGCGGGGTGCGCGCTCCCGGCAGTTCGGCATACACGGTGGCGATGGCGCCAAAGCGCAGTGCCTGCGCACCGGCGGCCCAGGTCTGCAGGGCGGGGCGCTCGGCTGCGGGCACGGCGGCGTCGGCCACCAGGCGGGCGGACTCGGTGCTGCTGGTGGCCAACAGCACGGCGTCGAACGCGCAGCCGTCCACGCGCCAGCCGGCCTCGTCGCGTGCGAGTGCCTGCACGCGTTGGCCGCGGTGCACCGCGTGGCCGCGCTGCTGCAGCCAGTGCGCCGCGGGCTCGGGGAACAGCGCGCCCAGGTCGGTGCGCGGCAGCAGCAGGTGGGAGCCGCCGCGCCCGGCAAACAGGCCGTCGTGCAGTACGCGCAAAAACACCTGGCCGCAGGACTGGTCCACGGGCGTGTTCAGCGCCGACACGCACAGCGGCGCGATGAACTCATCCACCAGCCGCTGCGGCAGGCCCGCGCACAGATCCGCCACGCTGGCGCCCGGCGCGCACTGAAAGCCCGCCAGGCGCCAGCGTGCGGCGCGCGCCAACAGCGCGGCGCGCTCGCGCAGGCTCCAGCCGCGGGCGCGGGCAATGGCGGCCAGCGCATCCCAGGGCGGGGCCGCATCGGGCAGGGCCAGGCCGCTGCCGTCCGGGAACACCAGCGCCAGCGGCAGGCGCAGCAGGGCGGAGTCGGGCGTGACGCCCACGGCGCGCATCAGGCGCAGGCATTCGGCATAGGCGCCGATGAGGATGTGCTGGCCGTTGTCCAGCACCAGGGGCGAGCCGTCCGCGCGCTGGGCGGCCACGGCGCGCGCGCGCCCGCCCAGGGTGCGGCTGGCCTCGAACACGCTGACCGTGTGGCCCGCCTGGACCGCGTGCACGGCCGCGGCCATGCCGGCCCAGCCGGCGCCGACGATGGCAACCTTCACATCATCCCCAGCGCCTGCACCTTCCAGGCCAGCCAGAACTTGCGCAGCGGCGTGAGGCTCGTGCGCTGGTGCAGTACCTGGAAGTTGTCGGCCTCGATCTCGCGCAGCAGCGTGCGGTAGATGCTGGCCATCATCAGGCCGGGCTTCTGCGCGCGCCGATCCACGTCGGGCAGCAGCGCCAGCGCCTGGTCGTAGAAGAGGTGCGCGCGCTCGGCCTGAAAGCGCATCAGCGCGGTGAAGCGCTCCGAATACTCGCGTTTGGTGATCTCGTGCGCCTTCACATCGAACTGCTGCAGCTCGGAAATGGGCAGGTAGATGCGCCCGCGCATGGCGTCCTCGCCCACGTCGCGGATGATGTTGGTGAGCTGGAACGCCAGGCCCAGCTTGTGCGCGTACTGCGTGGTGCGCTCATCTTGCTGGCCGAAGATGCGCGCCGCCACCTCGCCCACCACGCCGGCCACCAGGTGGCAGTAGCGCGCCAGGCCCGCGAAGTCCAGGTAGCGCGTCTGCTCCAGGTCCATCTGGCAGCCCTCGATCACGGCCAGCAGGTGGCGCTGTTCGATGCCGTAGGCGGCCGCATGCGGCATCAGCGCCTGCATCACCGGGTGGCTGGGTTGCCCGGCAAAGGCCTTGGCCACCTCGCCCTGCCACCAGGCCAGCTTGGCCTGGGCCACGCTGGCTTCGGAGACTTCGTCCACCACGTCGTCCACCTCGCGGCAAAAGGCGTAGAAGGCCGTGATGGCCGTACGCCGCTCGCGCGGCAGGAAGAGGAAAGCGTAGTAGAAGCTGCTGCCGGAGGCGGCGGCCTTTTGCTGGACGTACTGTTCAGGACTCATGGGGGCGTGATTCTCCCATGGCCCTGGGCGGGGCTCGCGGGGGAAACATGCGCAGCGCAGGGCCAGAGCGCTGCGCCGCCGCAACGTCACTGGCCAGACGTGGAAATGTCATGCCGCTGTCGTGGCGCCGGCCCACCATGCCTGTTCATGATGCGCGACGATGCCTTCCTGAACGCCTGGAAATCCTCCGCGGCCCGGCCGCCGGACGACCCGGCGGATGATGCATGCGACCCGGCGCGCCCCCCGCTGCGCTACCGCACGCTCTGGATCTCCGATCTGCACCTGGGCACGCCCGGCTGCCAGGCGCAGGCGCTGCTGGACTTTCTCAAGCACACCGAGTGCGAGACGCTGTTTCTGGTGGGCGACATCATCGACGGCTGGCAACTGCGCCGCCAGTGGTACTGGCCGCAGGCGCACAACGACGTGGTGCAGAAGCTGTTGCGCAAGGCCCGCGAGGGCACGCGCGTGATCTTCATCCCCGGCAACCATGACGAGTTTGCGCGCCGTTATGTGCAGCTCAACTTCGGCGGTGTTGCCGTCGCCGAGGACTGGGTGCACGAGACGGCCGACGGCCGCGCGCTGTGGGTGATCCATGGCGACCTGTTCGACGGCGTGATCCAGTGCGCCAAGTGGCTGGCCCATGTGGGCGACTCGCTCTACGAATTCACGCTCAAGCTCAACCGGCACCTGAACACCCTGCGCGCGCGCCTGGGGCTGCCGTACTGGTCGCTGTCCAAATATCTCAAGCTCAAGGTCAAGCGCGCCGTGAGCTACGTGGGCGACTTCGAGAACGCGGTGGCGCGCGAAGCGCGCAAGCGCGGCCTGCACGGCGTGGTGTGCGGGCACATCCACCATGCGGAGCTGCGAGACATCGACGGCATCCTGTATGCCAACGATGGCGACTGGGTGGAAAGCCTCAGCGCGCTGGCCGAGCACGCCGATGGGCGCCTGGAGATCCTGCACTGGGCGCAGCACATGCCCGTGCAGCGCAAGAGCGGCGCACAACTACCGCAACCCATTCCTGTCACTACGGATTGAAGTCCATGGCGCCTGAAGCTGCCCCGTTGGTCGAGCTGATCTATTTCAATGCCGGGGGCGGACACCGCACCTCCGCGCTGGCGCTGGAAGCGGCCATCGCCCGCGCCGGGCTGCCGTGGCAGGTGTGCCGCACCAATCTCTTCGAGGTGCTGGACCCGAACGCGCGTTTTCGCCAGTGGACGGGCATGGAACCGGAAGACGTCTACAACAAGCGCCTGGCCCGGGGCTGGACGCTGGGGCTGACGCACGAGTTGCGCCTGCTGCAGGGCATGATCCGCTGGAACCACCAGCGGCTCATGCAGTCGCTGCGCCGGCACTGGGCGGCACGCCGGCCGGCGATGGTGGTGTCGCTGGTGCCCAACTTCAACCGCGCCATGGCGGACGCGCTGGAGCAGGCCCTGCCAGGCGTGCCCTACGTCACGGTGATGACCGATCTGGCCGATTGCCCGCCCAGCTTCTGGATGGAGCCGCAAACCCAGCAGATCGTGGTCTGTGGCTCGCCTTATGCCGTGGACCAGGCGCGCGCTGCGGACCTTCCGCCCCACCGCATCTGGGAAACCTCGGGCATGGTGCTGAGTGCGCAGTTCCATGCGCCGGTGGACCAGGATCGTGCCGCCGAGCGGGCGCGGCTGGGGCTGGACGAGCGTCCCGTGGGGCTGGTGCTGTTCGGCTCCGAGGGTTCCAGGGAGATGGTGACGATAGCCCGCCGCTTGGCGGACACCCCGCTGATCCTGGCGTGCGGGCGCAACGCGGCCCTGGCGCAGGATCTGCGCGCGCTGCGCCGCAACGCGCCTACCGTGGTGCTCGAATACACGCGCGAGATGGCGCGCGTCATGCAGCTGGCGGACTTCTTCATCGGCAAGCCGGGCAGCGGCAGCCTGAGCGAGGCGGTGCACATGGGGCTGCCGCCCATCGTCACGCGCAATGCGTGGACCATGCCGCAGGAGCGTTACTGCACGGAATGGGTGGGTGAGCAGGGCCTGGGACTGGTGTTGCCGAGCTTCCGGTCCATCGCATCGGGCGTGCAGGCCCTGCTGGCCGACCTGCCGCGCTACCAGGCCGCGACGCGGCGCATGCACAACCGTGCGGCGGCCGAAGTGCCGCAGGCGCTGGCGCAGATCCTGCGCCATGCGCAGGCCCGCGCCGAATGGGCCGGGCGCTGGGTGGCCTGAGGGTTGCACGCGCGCCGCGCGATGCGGTGATGGGGCCCCATTGACCCCCGCGTGCTCGCGCTGCTGCAGCCGGTGGGGCGGCCCTTACATGCGCGCGGCGCGCGCCAGCATGCGGGGCCAGTCGAGCGTGCCCAGCCGCGGCCGCGCGAGCAGGCTGGCGCCATCCAGCGCCTGTACCTTGTCCAGGATGCGCAGGCCGCCCTGCACGACCAGGCGCAGTTCCCACCCCACGCGGCCGGGCAGCCGGTGTACCAGGGGGCTGCCCTGGAGCATGAGAGCGCGGGCCCAGTCCGCGCAGTCCAGCACCAGTCGGTCGCTGGCGGCGGAGCGGCGCTGCGCCGCGAGGTCCGCGCGCGCCACGCCATGGGCGGCGCAGTCGGCATCGGTGAGGTAATGGCGCCCGCGGGGCAGGTCCACGCTCAGGTCCTGCCAGAAGTTGATGAGCTGCAGCGCGGTGCAGATGGCGTCGCTCTCGCGCAGTGCGTCCTGCCCGTGCACGCCGTACAGGTGCAGCAGCAGGCGCCCCACGGGATTGGCCGAGCGGCGGCAGTAGTCCAGCAGCGCGGCGCGGTCGGCGTAGGTGGCGCCGGCCTCGGTCAGGGTGACGTCCTGCATGAAGGCGTCCAGCAGGTCGTCCAGCAGCGGCACGGGCAGCTGGTGGCTGCGCAACACCGCCTGCAGCGGCCCAAACACGGCGGCCCAGCGCGTCTGGGGGGAGTGCCCGGCCGCCACGGATTGAAGCTCGGCGCGGTAGGCACGCAGGTCGGCCAGGCGCTCGGCGGCGGTGGCCGTGCCCTCGTCGGCAATGTCGTCGGCCGTGCGCGCAAACGCGTAGATCGCGGCGATCGGCGGGCGCAGCCGTGGCGGGCACAGCAGCGAAGCCACGGGAAAGTTCTCGTAGTGCGTGACCGGCGGCGCCTCGGCGGGCGCGGTGCGCGGATCGCGCAGGGGGGCGGGGGACTCGGGATGCTTCACGCGGCCATTGTCGTGCTTGACAAGAGCGACCGGCCTCTCATAGCTTACTAACCAGTCAGTCAGTAATTTGGCATACCGGATGTTTCCATGACCCACCCTGTCGCACAGCGCGCCGCGGGCCTGCCGGGCCCGTCTTCATTGCAACCCCGCCGCGGGGTTTTTTTGTGGCCGCCGCGTGGCGGCGTGGCGGGTGCTGCACTGGTGCTGGCCGTGGCTGCCTTGGCGCTGGCGGGATGTTCGCGCCGCGAGCCGGCGCCAGAGCCGGTGCGCGCGGTGAAACTGCTCACCGTCGGCGTGGCGCCCCTGCAGATGCACCTGGAATACGCGGGCGAAGTGCGCGCGCGCGTGGAATCGCGCCTGGGTTTTCGCGTGGCCGGCAAGATCGTGCAGCGCCAGGCCGAGCTGGGCCAGCGCGTGCAGGCCGGCCAGGTGTTGGCGCAGCTGGATCCGCGCGACTATGAGCTGGCTGCGCAGGCCGCGCGCGCCCAGGTGGCGTCCGCCACCACGCAGCGTGATTTGGCCGCGGCGGATTTCGAGCGCTTTTCCAAGCTGCGCGCGCAGAACTTCATCAGCGGGGCGGAGCTGGACCGCCGCCAGGCTCAGCTGAAGGCCGCGCAGGCTTCGCTGGACCAGGCGCGCGCGCAGCTCGCTTCCCAGGGCAACCAGACCGAGTACACGCGCCTGGTGGCGGATGCGCCGGGGGTGGTGACGTCGGTTGACGCCGAGCCCGGCCAGGTGGTGTCTGCGGGCACGCCGGTGGTGCGCATTGCTCGCGACGGCCCGCGCGACGCGGTGTTCTCGGTGCCGGAGGACAAGGTGGGCCAGTTGCGCGCAGGGCAGGCCGTGCAGGTGCGCGCCTGGTCGGGCGACGCGCTGCTGCAGGGCCGGGTGCGCGAGGTGGCGGCCAGCGCCGATCCGGTGACGCGCACCTTCCTCGTGAAAGTGGCGGTGGAGGGCGCGGACGTGCCGCCGCTGGGCGCCACCGTGTATGTGGCGCCGCAGGTGCTGGCGCGGGGCGGCGTGCAGGCGATCAAGCTGCCCACCAGCGCCCTGCGCCAGGAGGGCGGCCAGACGGTGGTGTGGGTCTATGAGGCCAAGGACGGCAGTGCCACCGGCACCGTGCGCCTGCAGCCGGTGCAGATCGCCACGGCCGACGGCAACGAGGCCGTGATCGCCGCCGGCCTCACCCCCGGCATGCAGGTGGTGGCCACGGGCGTGCATGTGCTGGCCCCGGGACAGGTGGTGACGGTTTACAAGCCAAAAACGGCTCCAACGCCCGAAGGACAAGCGCTACCAGCTATTAATAATGAAGCGCCAGCGGCCTCCGCTGCCGCTCGCTGAGGAGCCGCCCCATGCAGCAGACGCAGCCCAAGCAGGGCTTTAACCTGTCGCGCTGGGCGCTGGAACATGCCGCGCTCACGCGCTACCTGATGGTGGTGCTGATGGTGCTGGGCATCGCCGCGTACTTTCAGCTGGGGCAGGACGAGGACCCGCCCTTCACCTTCCGCGCCATGGTGGTGCGCACCTACTGGCCCGGCGCCACGGCGCAGCAGGTGGCCGAGCAGGTGACGGACAAGATCGAGCGCACCCTGCAGGAGGTGCCCTACGCCGACAAGATCCGCAGCTACAGCAAGCCGGGCGAGTCGCAGATCATCTTCGAGCTCAAGGACTCGTCCAAGCCGGCGGAGGTGGCCAACATCTGGTACCAGGTGCGCAAAAAGGTGGGTGACATGCGCTACCAGCTGCCGGGCAATATCCAGGGGCCGTTCTTCAACGACGAGTTCGGCGACGTGTACGGCGTGATCTACGCCCTGCAGGGTGAGGGCTTCAGCTATGCCGAGCTGAAGGACTTCGCCGACGACGTGCGCCAGCAGTTGCTGCGCGTGAGGGACGTGGCCAAGGTCGAGCAGTTCGGCGTGCAGGACGAGCGCGTCTGGGTCGAGGTCTCGCAAAAGCGTCTGGCGCAGCTGGGGCTGGACTTCAACGCGGTGTTGCAGCAGCTGGGTGCGCAGAATGCGGTGGAGAGCGCGGGCGCGATCCAGTCGCCACAGGACGTGGTGCAGGTGCGCGTGGGCGGGCAGTTCACCAGCGTGGAGCAGCTGCGTGACATGCCGATCCGCGGCGGCTCGGGAGCCCAGCTGCGCCTGGGCGACATCGCCGAGGTGCGAAGGGGCTATGTCGATCCGCCGGGGGTGAAGGTGCGCTTCCAGGGGCACGAGGTCATCGGCCTGGGCATCTCCATGGCCAAGGGTGGCGACATCATCCGGCTGGGCAAGGCGCTGCGCGCTGCAGCGGCCGACATCCAGGCGCGGCTGCCGGCCGGCGTGCAATTGCACCAGGTGCAGGATCAGCCAGCGGCCGTGGCCGATTCGGTGGGCGAGTTCATCAAGGTGCTGATCGAGGCAGTGGTGATCGTGCTGGCGGTGAGCTTCATTTCGCTGGGGCTGCACAAGGGCGGGCGTTTTGGCTGGCACGTGGACTACCGGCCGGGCCTGGTGGTGGCGATCACCATCCCGCTGGTGCTGGCCGTGACCTTCCTGGCCATGCACTATCTGGGAATAGGGCTGCACAAGGTGTCGCTGGGGTCCCTCATCATCGCGCTGGGGCTGCTGGTGGACGACGCCATCATTGCCGTGGAGATGATGGTGCGCAAGATGGAGGAGGGCTACGACAAGGTGCGCGCGGCCACGTTTGCGTATGACGTGACGGCCAAGCCCATGCTTACCGGCACGCTCATCACGGCCGCGGGTTTCTTGCCCATCGGCATCGCCAAATCGGTCACGGGTGAATACACCTTCGCGATCTTCGCGGTGACGGTGATTTCGCTGGTGCTGTCGTGGATCGTGTCGGTCTATTTCGTGCCCTACCTGGGCACGCTGCTGCTGAAGGTGAAGCCGCATGCGCCCGATGCGCCGCCGCCCGAGGTGTTCGACACGCCGTTCTACCACCGCTTCCGGCACATGGTGGACTGGTGCGTGGCGCACCGGTGGATCACCATCGGCGCCACCATCGGCATCTTCGCGCTGGGGCTGGTGGGCATGGGGCGCGTGCAGCAGCAGTTCTTTCCCGACTCCAGCCGGCCGGAAATCATGGTGGACCTGTGGTTCCCCGAGGGCACCTCCTTCGCAGCCAACGAGGCCGTGGTGCGCCGGGTAGAGCAGCGGCTGATGGAGCAGGAAGGCGTGGCCAGCGTGGCCGCGTGGGTGGGTTCGGGCACCCCGCGTTTTTACCTGCCGCTGGACCAGGTGTTCCCCCAGCCCAACGTATCGCAGTTCATCGTGCTGGCCAAGAGCCTGCCCGAGCGCGAGTCGCTGCGCCTGCGCCTGCCCCGGTTGTTGGCCGAGGAGGTCCCCGAGGCGCGCGGCCGCGTGAAGCTGCTGCCCAACGGCCCGCCCGTGCCCTACCCGGTGCAGTTCCGCGTGGTGGGCAGCGACCCGGCCGTGCTGCGCGAGCGCGCCGACGAGGTGAAGGCGCTGATGCGCGGCAACGCCAACCTGATCGGCGTGAACGACAACTGGAACGAGTCGGTCAAGGTGGTTCGCCTGGAGGTGGACCAGGACAAGGCGCGCGCGCTGGGAGTGACCAGCCAGTCCATCGCCCAGGCTTCGCGCATCATGTTCAGCGGCTCCACGGTGGGGCAGTACCGCGAGGGCGACAAGCTCATCGAGATCGTGCTGCGCCAGGCGCAGGACGAGCGCGAGGCGATCTCCGACATCGGCAACGCCTACCTGCCCACGGCTTCGGGCCGCTCCATTCCGCTCACGCAGATCGCCAGGCCCGTGTTCACCTGGGAGCCGGGGGTGATGTGGCGTTGGAACCGCAACTACGTCATCACCGTGCAGGGCGACCTGGTGGAGGGGCTGCAGGGCGCCACCGTTACGGCGCAACTGCTGCCCGAGCTGCGCGCGCTGGAGGCCCGCTGGCGGGCGGCCGGTGAGAAGGGCGTGCGCATCGAGGTCGCGGGTGCGGTGGAAGAGAGCAGCAAGGGCTCGGCCTCCATCGTGGCGGGCGTGCCCGTCATGCTGTTCATCGTGTTCACGTTGCTGATGCTGCAGCTCCATAGCTTCAGCCGCTCCGTGCTGGTGTTCCTCACCGGCCCGTTGGGGATTGCGGGGGTAGCTGCGGCGCTGCTGCTGCTGAACCGGCCCTTCGGCTTTGTGGCGCTACTGGGGGTGATCGCCCTCATGGGCATGATCCAGCGCAATTCGGTGATCCTGATCGACCAGATCGAGCTCAACCGTGCGGCCGGCGTGCCCGCGTGGGACGCGATCGTGGCGGCGGCCGTGTGGCGCCTGCGGCCCATCGTGCTGACGGCGGCGGCGGCGGTGCTCGCCATGATCCCGCTGTCGCGCAGCGTGTTCTGGGGGCCTATGGCCGTGGCCATCATGGGTGGACTGGTCGTGGCCACGGTGCTCACGCTGCTGGCACTGCCCGCGATGTACGCAGCGTGGTTTCGTGTGCGGCGGCCCGATCCCGGAGCGCCGATAACCGATTCCATTTAAAGGCGGGCCGCAACAGGGTAAAATCTGCCGTTTGACCTATTTCACCGGGGTGGCCTGCTGTGCCTGCCATCCGGGTGGCTTTCAGAACTGCGCGGGTGGCGAAATTGGTAGACGCACCAGGTTTAGGTCCTGACGCCAGCAATGGTGTGGGGGTTCGAGTCCCCCCCCGCGCACCAACGTGAGACTTTGGCGGAACGTGGTGCAGGCTTGCACTGCAAGTCGGCACGGTCCACATCCAGACACTAGGAACAACCATGGCCGTAACTGTTGAAACCCTTGAAAAGCTTGAGCGCAAGATCACGCTGAGCTTGCCCCTGACCACGATCCAGACCGAAGTGGACGCGCGCCTCAAGCGCCTGGCCCGTACGGTGAAGATGGATGGTTTCCGTCCCGGCAAGGTCCCTATGAGCGTAGTGGCTCAGCGTTACGGCTATTCGGTGCAATACGAAGTGCTGAACGACAAGGTGGGCGAGGCGTTTGCACAGGCCGCCAATGAAGCCAACCTGCGCGTGGCAGGCCAGCCCCGCATCACGGAGAAGGACGGCGCGCCTGAAGGCGAAGTGACTTTCGAGGCCGTGTTCGAGGTGTTCCCCGAGGTCAAGATCGGCGATCTGTCCACCGCGGAAGTCGAGAAGCTCTCCGCCGAAGTGACCGACAGCGCCATCGACAAGACCTTGGACATCCTGCGCAAGCAGCGCCGTACCTTTGCACAGCGTGCCCTGGCCGCTGCTGCAGAAGACGGCGATCGCGTGACGGTGGATTTCGAGGGCAAGATCGACGGCGAGCCCTTCCAGGGCGGCAAGGCCGAGGACTTCCAGTTCCTGGTGGGCGAGGGCCAGATGCTCAAGGAATTCGAAGACGCAGTGCGCGGCATGAAGTCGGGCGAGAGCAAGACCTTCCCCCTGGCCTTCCCCGAGGACTACCACGGCAAGGACGTGGCTGGCAAGACGGCTGACTTCATGGTGACCGTCAAGAAGATCGAAGCGGCCCACCTGCCCGAGGTGAATGAGCAACTGGCCAAGTCGCTCGGCATTGCCGACGGCACGGTGGAAGGCTTGCGCGCCGACATCAAGAAGAACCTGGAGCGCGAAGTCAAATTCCGCCTGCTGGCCCGCAACAAGCAAGCCGTGATGGACGCTCTGGTGTCCAAAGCGGAACTGGATCTGCCCAAAGCCAGCGTGCAGGCTGAAATTGCCCGCCTGCTGGAAGCTGCACGCGCTGACCTCAAGCAGCGCGGCATCAAGGACGCCGACAAGGCCGAAATCCCCGAGGACGTGTTCCGCCCTCAGGCCGAGCGCCGCGTGCGCCTGGGCCTGGTGGTCGCCGAACTCGTGCGTGCCAATAACCTGCAGGCCAAGCCGGAGCAGTTGAAGGCCCACGTGGACGAGCTGGCTGCCAGCTACGAGAAGCCTGAGGACGTGGTGCGCTGGTACTTCAGCGACCGCAATCGCCTGGCTGAGGTGGAAGCCGTGGTCATCGAGAACAATGTGACCGACTTCGTGCTGGGCCAGGCCAAGGTGAACGACAAGGCCGTGTCCTTCGATGAACTGATGGGCCAGGCCTGAGTAGCTGGCCCTTGCCCCGGGCTTTGACCCAGGGGTGAGGACGAAACCCGGCGGGGCTTGTGCTTTGCGGCACAAGCCCCAATTCATTTTCTGGGTACAGTATCCGCCTGACTGGAGAAACGTATGAGCGCATTGGAAACGCAAGCCCTGGGCATGATCCCCATGGTCATTGAGCAGTCCGGCCGCGGCGAGCGGTCCTACGACATTTATTCGCGCCTGTTGAAGGAGCGCGTGATCTTCCTGGTGGGTGAGGTCAATGACCAGACTGCCAACCTGGTGGTTGCGCAGCTGCTGTTCCTTGAGAGCGAGAACCCGGACAAGGATATTTCGTTCTACATCAACTCCCCGGGGGGCAGCGTGACGGCGGGCATGGCCATCTATGACACCATGCAGTTCATCAAGCCGGATGTGTCCACGCTGTGCTGCGGCTTTGCGGCGAGCATGGGGGCTTTCCTGCTGGCTGCAGGGGCCAAGGGCAAGCGGTATTCGCTGCCCAACTCCAAAATCATGATCCACCAGGTGCTGGGCGGCGCCCGCGGACAGGCGACGGATATCGAGATCCACGCCCGCGACATTCTGCGTACCAAGGATCAGATGAACCGCATCCTGGCGGAGCGCACGGGACAGCCCATCGAGAAGGTGAAGGCGGATACCGAGCGGGACTATTTCATGACCGCGGACGAAGCCAAGGATTACGGCATCGTGGACCAGGTCATTGCCAAGCGCCCCTGAGTTTTGGCCGGCGCGCGCGGCGTTTCCCCCTGTGGGAAACGCCGTTTTTATTTCGTTATCATCTTGACAACATCCCCAGTCATAAGGCATTGCCCCCATGGCCGAGAAAAAAGGCTCCTCCAGCGAAAAAACCCTTTACTGCTCTTTTTGCGGTAAAAGCCAGCATGAAGTAAAGAAGCTGATCGCCGGTCCGTCGGTCTTTATCTGCGACGAGTGCATTGACCTGTGCAACGAGATCATCCGTGATGAGCTGCCCACCGGCGATGCCGGACGCGAAGGCCGCGGAGATCTGCCTACGCCTGCGGAAATCAAGACCAACCTCGATCATTACGTGATTGGCCAGGAAAAGGCCAAACGTACGCTGGCCGTCGCCGTGTACAACCACTACAAGCGCCTGCGCCACAAGGACAAGGCCGGTAAGGACGAGGTGGAACTGTCCAAGAGCAACATCCTGTTGATCGGCCCTACGGGGTCGGGCAAGACGTTGCTTGCGCAGACCTTGGCGCGGCAGCTCGATGTGCCTTTCGTGATGGCTGACGCCACCACGCTGACGGAAGCCGGCTATGTTGGAGAGGACGTGGAGAACATCGTCCAGAAACTCCTGCAAAGCTGCAACTACGATGTGGAACGTGCCCAGCGGGGCATTGTCTACATCGACGAAATCGACAAAATTTCGCGCAAATCCGACAACCCCAGTATTACGCGGGATGTCTCAGGTGAAGGTGTGCAGCAAGCGCTGCTCAAGCTCATCGAGGGGACCATGGCGAGCGTGCCTCCACAAGGTGGACGCAAGCATCCCAATCAGGATTTTCTGCAGATCGATACCACCAACATTCTGTTCATTTGTGGTGGTGCGTTTGCTGGGCTGGAAAAGGTCATTGAGAACCGTACTGAAGCTTCCGGTATTGGCTTTGGCGCGGCAGTGCGTAGCAAAAAGCAGCGTTCTTTGACCGAGGTGTTTCAGGATATCGAGCCTGAGGACCTCATCAAATTCGGCCTGATTCCAGAGTTGGTGGGTCGCATGCCCGTGGTCACAGCCCTGGCCGAACTGAGCGAGGACGCGCTGGTGCAAATCCTCACCGAGCCCAAAAACGCCTTGGTCAAGCAGTACAGCAAGTTGCTGGCGATGGAAGGCGTTGAGCTGGAAATTCGTCCCGCTGCGTTGAAGTCCATCGCGCGAAAAGCCATCGCACGCAAGACGGGTGCCCGCGGCTTGCGCTCCATTCTTGAGCAAGCGTTGATTGGCACCATGTTTGACTTGCCCAACGTCTCCAACGTGGAAAAGGTGGTGGTGGACGAGGCCACCATCGAAGAGAACAAGGCCCCTTTGCTGGTTTATCGCGAGGCCGCCAAGACCGCCTGAAAGCCGTGTGTCGCCGGGAGTCGCGCGCGTTAGTGATGCGCCCGGCGAGCCATGTTGCTAACACCTGGGTGCAGATGCTGCCGGGTTGAAAAATGTGGTCCATGGACCATATTCCATGGAACTACTAGAGGATTGCCCCATGTCCGGACACACACCCCTGCCCGATACGCCCCTGGATCTACCACTGTTGCCTTTGCGCGATGTGGTGGTCTTTCCTCACATGGTGATTCCCCTGTTTGTGGGGCGTCCCAAGAGCATCAAGGCGCTGGAAGCCGCCATGGATGCCGATCGACGAATCATGCTGGTTGCGCAAAAAGCAGCCGCCAAGGATGAACCGCAGGTTTCGGATATGTTCGAAGTCGGTTGCATATCCACCATCCTGCAGATGCTGAAGCTTCCCGATGGCACGGTGAAGGTGCTGGTGGAGGGGCAGCAGCGCGCCCACGTTCGCATGGTGCATGAATCGGACGTTCACTTCACGGCGACGGTTGAGCCCATGCAGGCATCCGCTGAGGACGCCGCTTCGAGTGAAATTGAAGCGCTACGCCGGGCGGTAATGCAGCAGTTTGATCAGTACGTCAAACTGAACAAGAAGATTCCCCCTGAGATTCTGACTTCCATTTCGGCCATCGACGATCCGGGGCGGCTGGCTGACACCATTGCCGCGCACTTGCCGCTCAAGCTGGAGAACAAGCAGGTTGTTCTCGACTTGGCAGGCGTCAAGCAGCGTCTGGAGAATCTGTTCGAGCAGTTGGACCGCGAAGTGGATATCCTCAATGTGGATAAGCGCATTCGCGGTCGCGTGAAGCGCCAGATGGAGAAAAACCAGCGGGACTTCTATCTCAACGAACAGGTCAAGGCGATCCAGAAGGAACTGGGCGAAGGCGAAGAAGGCGCGGATCTTGAGGAGATCGAGAAAAAGATCAAGGCCGCGCGCATGCCGGTCGAAGCGCGCAAGAAGGCGGAAGGTGAGCTGAAAAAGCTCAAGCTCATGTCTCCTATGTCTGCCGAAGCCACTGTGGTTCGCAACTACATTGATGTGCTCACGGGACTGCCCTGGAGCAAGAAGTCCAAGGTCAAGCACGATCTTGCCCATGCAGAGGCTGTGTTAAACGAGGACCACTATGGCCTGGAAAAGGTGAAAGACCGGATCCTGGAATATCTCGCCGTGCAGCAGCGGGTGGACAAGGTGAAGGCGCCCATCCTGTGCTTGGTCGGCCCACCGGGTGTGGGCAAGACTTCGCTCGGTCAGTCCATTGCAAAGGCAACGGGGCGCAAGTACGTGCGTATGGCGCTGGGGGGGATGCGTGACGAAGCAGAGATCCGGGGTCACCGTCGTACCTACATTGGGGCGATGCCAGGCAAGGTATTGCAGAGCCTGAGCAAGGTGGGGGCGCGCAATCCGTTGTTCCTGCTCGATGAAATTGACAAACTAGGCATGGACTTTCGAGGTGACCCCTCGAGCGCGTTATTGGAAGTCCTCGATCCTGAGCAGAACCACAAGTTCGGCGACCACTATGTGGAGGTCGACTTCGACCTTTCCGATGTCATGTTTGTCGCGACTTCGAACTCGATGAACATCCCGCCGGCGCTACTTGATCGCATGGAGGTGATACGTCTTTCCGGATATACCGAGGACGAAAAAACCAACATTGCCATCAAATATTTGCTCCCCAAGCAGATGCAAAACAACGGTGTGAAAGATGCCGAGTTGCAGGTCACGGAATCCGCCGTACGAGACATCGTGCGCTACTACACGCGTGAAGCGGGCGTCCGCTCCCTAGAGCGCGAACTCTCCAAAATCTGCCGAAAAGTGGTCAAGGCAATCCAGCTCAAGAAGCTGACGGCTCCCGTGGAGGTGTCGGCGGACAACTTGCCTGAATACTTGGGAGTGCGCAAGTACACCTACGGTCGCGCGGAACAGCAGAACCAAGTGGGACAAGTGGTTGGCCTGGCATGGACCGAAGTCGGCGGGGATCTGCTCACGATCGAGGTCGCGACCATGCCCGGCAAAGGCAACATCCTTCGCACAGGATCGCTGGGCGATGTCATGAAGGAGTCGGTCGAAGCGGCCCGCACGGTAGTGCGTAGCCGTGCGCGCTTACTTGGTATTCGCGATGAGGCGTTCGAGAAGCGAGATCTCCATATCCACGTGCCCGATGGTGCGACCCCTAAAGATGGTCCTAGCGCCGGCATTGCGATGACGACGGCGATCGTTTCTGCGCTGACCGGAATACCGGTCCGCGCAGATGTTGCGATGACGGGGGAGATCACATTGCGCGGAGAGGTCACAGCAATTGGTGGGCTCAAGGAGAAGCTTTTGGCGGCATTGCGTGGAGGGATCAAGACGGTGTTGATTCCTGAAGAAAACGTAAAAGACCTCCAGGAAATTCCAGACAACGTCAAGATGGGGCTGGAGATCATTGCTGTGAAGTGGATCGACAAGGTGCTGGAGATAGCACTCGAGCGCAAGCCTGTTGCATTGGCAGAGGACGACGGTGCCCAAACCGTGGCGGTGCCTGCCTCCGCCGATGTGTCACGGGGCTCCGTGAAACATTGATGGAAAAAACTTTGCACTATTCTTGGAGCACGCGAAAAGTACTCTATAATTTCACTTATCGACGCTAAACATGCTACAGTGTGAGGCTTAGGTAAATGCGGGAATAGCTCAGTTGGTAGAGCGCAACCTTGCCAAGGTTGAGGTCGTCGGTTCGAGACCGATTTCCCGCTCCAAGTTATGATCTACAGACTTCTACTTACGTCTGTAAGTCGTTGAAAAGAGGGGCTTCGGCCCCTTTTTTCATTCCAGCGAGCGCCACGGAAATCCACCCACAGCCAGCCTTTTTTAGGCGCCAATCTAGGCACAGGAATACGGGTGAGGCGGCTTCCGGATAGTTGCTGGGACTGAGCGGGGACCATGACGAGCATAGGGCCTAAGTCATTACTTAGGAGCCTCGAAATGGCACTCTCTGATCTGATCGTCCGGCAGGCTAAGACCACCGGCAAACGCTACACCCTCTACGATAACGACTGCCTGAGCCTGATGGTCTCTGTCGCAGGCGGCAAGTCGTGGATATTCCGCTACTCCTGGCTGGGCAAGCAAAAGCGCATGGCCCTGGGCGGCTATCCCGCCATCAGTCTGCGCGAGGCCCGCGCCGAGCGGGACAAGGCCCAGGCCCTGCTCGCCAGGGGGATCGATCCCCAAATCGAACGCGATCAGCGTCGGCATGCGGCCAAGCTGGCCGGCGAATACACCTTCAAGAACGTCTTCGATGCCTGGGTCGAGCATCGCCGCAAGGAACTCAAGGAAGGCCGCCAAAGTACGCTTTCGCAGATCCTGCGTATCTTCAACAAGGACGTGCTACCCACCCTGGGGAAGATGTCCATCTACGACATTCGCCGGCCCCAGCTCCTGGGCGTCCTGGCGGCGATCGAGAAGCGCAAGGCGTTCACCACCGCCGAGAAGGTCCGTACCTGGTTCAACCAGATGTTCCGCTATGCCCTGGTCATCGCCGAGGGGCTGGAGGTCAACCCGGCCGCCGACCTGGACGTGGTGGCCGAACCCAAGCCTCCGGTGGCCCACAATCCTTATCTCCATCTGCCCGAGATGCCCGAGTTCCTTCAGAAGCTCCGGCTCTACAACCCGCGCGGCTGGCAGACTCAGCTTGGCGTCCGGCTACTGTTCCTGACGGGGGTACGCACGGGCGAACTGCGGTTGGCCGAACCTGAACAGTTCGACCTTGACCGCGGCCTGTGGATCATTCCGCCGCAGGTCGTCAAGCAGCTCCAGGACGAAATGCGCAAGGCTGGCAAGCGGCCGCAGGACGTGCCGCCCTACATCGTGCCACTGTCCCTGCAGGCCATCGAGATCGTGCGCTACCTCTTGGGCGTGATGCGGCCGGCGCAGAAGTACCTGCTGTCGCATCGCAGTGATGTCATTTTCAGAAGACGACTGCACCATTCAGCGCGGTTTGAAGCCTCTTGTGCATACGGCTCCTGACAGCCAGATATCAGGACTCCTCTGCACGAAACTCGTCTATGCTCAATACTCGTGTGCACCAAAGCGAGATGAGCATGGCGACCGATACCGCACCGATTACCGAGCACGGCGTGGCCACCCTGCCAGAACAGGCATGGGAGCGTGCGCGTCGTCGCGCGGAGATCATTGGGCCGTTGGCGCAGTCGGAGACGGTTGGGCATGAAGCGGCCGACGCGGCAGCCCAGGCATTGGGGCTGTCCCGGCGGCAGGTCTACGTCCTGATCCGCCGTGCCCGGCTAGGATCGGGGCTGGTCACTGACTTGGCTCTTGGGCAGTCGAGCGGTGGCAAAGGTAAAGGCCGCTTGCCGGAGTCGGTCGAACGAATCATCCGCGAGTTACTGCAAAAGCGCTTCCTGACCAAGCAGAAGCGTAGCTTGGCGGCGTTCCACCGCGAAGTTGTGCGGGCGTGCAAGCTGCAAAAGCTGCGGGTGCCGGCGCGCAACACGGTGGCTCTGCGGATCGCCGGCCTCGATCCGCGCGAGGTCACTCACCGCCGGGAAGGACAAGATGCCGCCCGCGACCTGCAAGGTGTTGGTGGTGTTCCGCCACCCGTCTCCGCGCCGCTGGAGCAGGTGCAGATCGACCACACAGTCATCGACCTGATCGTGGTGGACGAGCGCGACCGGCAACCGATTGGCCGTCCATACCTGACCCTCGCCATCGACGTATTCACCCGCTGCGTGGTTGGCATGGTCGTTACGCTGGAAGCCCCGTCCGCCGTCTCGGTCGGCTTGTGCTTGGTGCATGCCGCCTGCGACAAGCGCCCTTGGTTGGAAGGGTTGAACGTAGAGATGGATTGGCCGATGAGCGGCAAGCCCAGACTGCTCTACTTGGACAACGCGGCTGAGTTCAAGAGCGAGGCGCTGCGCCGTGGCTGCGAGCAGCATGGCATCCGGTTGGACTATCGCCCGCTTGGGCAGCCGCACTACGGCGGTATCGTGGAACGGATCATCGGCACGGCGATGCAGATGATCCACGACGAATTGCCGGGGACGACCTTCTCCAATCCTGACCAGCGCGGGGAATACGCCTCCGAGAAGATGGCCGCCCTGACACTGCGCGAGCTGGAGCGCTGGCTCACATTGGCGGTCGGCACCTATCACGGCTCCGTGCACAACGGCCTGCTCCAACCGCCGGCCGCGCGCTGGGCCGAAGCTATCACGCGGACCGGCGTGCCAACCGTCATCACTCGCGCTACGGCTTTTCTGGTCGATTTTCTGCCCATCATCCGCCGCACGCTGACCCGCACCGGCTTCGTCATCGACCACATCCACTACTACGCCGATGCGCTCAAGCCGTGGATAGCTCGGCGGGACCGCTTGCCTGCGTTCCTGATCCGGCGCGACCCGCGCGACATCAGCCGCATATGGGTGCTGGAACCAGAGGGGCAGCACTACCTGGAAATTCCCTACCGTACCTTGTCGCACCCGGCTGTCACCCTCTGGGAACAACGACAGGCGCTGGCGAAATTGCGGCAGCAAGGGCGCGAACAGGTGGATGAGTCGGCGTTGTTCCGCATGATCGGCCAGATGCGCGAAATCGTTACCACCGCGCAGAAGGCTACGCGCAAGGCGCGGCGCGACGCGGATCGACGCCAGCATCTCAAGGCAACGGCAACGCCTGTCAAAACCACGCCACCACCGGGCGCTGACATGGATGGGCAGCAGGCAGACAACCAGCCGCCGGCCAAACCGTTCGACCAGATTGAGGAGTGGTAGCCGTGGAAGAATATCCCATCATCGACTTGTCCCACCTGCTGCCGGCGGCCCAGGGCTTGGCCCGTCTCCCGGCGGACGAACGCATCCATCGCCTTCGCGCCGACCGCTGGATCGGCTATCCGCGAGCAGTCGAGGCGCTGAACCGGCTGGAAATCCTGTATACGTGGCCAAACAAGCAACGCATGCCCAACCTGCTGCTGGTCGGCCCGACCAACAACGGCAAGTCGATGATCGTCGAGAAGTTCCGGCGCACGCATCCGGCCAGAGCCGACGCCGACCAGGAGCACATTCCGGTACTGGTCGTGCAGATGCCATCCGAACCGTCGGTAATCCGCTTCTACGTCGCGCTGCTCGCGGCGATGGGTGCGCCATTGCGACCGCGCCCACGGCTGCCAGAAATGGAACAACTGGCGCTGGCACTGCTGCGCAAGGTCGGCGTGCGCATGCTGGTGATCGACGAGTTGCACAACGTCCTGGCCGGTAACAGCGTCAATCGCCGGGAATTCCTCAATCTCCTGCGCTTCCTCGGCAATGAACTGCGCATCCCACTGGTCGGGGTCGGCACGCGCGACGCCTACCTGGCCATCCGCTCCGATGACCAGTTGGAAAATCGCTTCGAGCCGATGATGCTGCCGGTATGGGAGGCCAATCACGATTGCTGCTCACTGCTGGCCAGTTTCGCCGCTTCGCTTCCACTGCGGCGACCCTCGTCGATTGCCACGCTGGACATGGCCCGCTACCTGCTCACACGCAGCGAGGGCACCATCGGCGAACTGGCGCACTTGCTGATGGCGGCGGCCATCGTCGCCGTGGAGAGCGGCGAGGAAGCGATCAACCATCGCACGCTGAGCATGGCCGATTACACCGGTCCCAGCGAGCGGCGGCGGCAATTCGAGCGGGAACTGATGTGAAGCCAGCGCCACGCTGGCCACTGCATCCGGCCCCCAGAGAAGGCGAAGCCTTGTCTTCGTGGCTCAACCGCGTGGCCCTTTGCTATCACATGGAGGTGTCCGAGCTGCTGGAGCACGATCTTGGTCACGCTCAGGTTGATGACCTGGATACCGCGCCACCACTGGCGCTGTTGGCGATGCTCTCCCAGCGGAGCGGCATCGAGCCGGACCGGCTGCGTTGCATGAGTTTCGCCGGCTGGGTGCCTTGGCTACTGGACAGCCTTGATGATCAGATTCCAGACGCATTGGAAACCTATGCGTTCCAGCTCTCGGTGCTGCTGCCGAAACTCCGCCGTAGGACGCGATCCATCACGAGCTGGCGTGCCTGGCTGCCCAGCCAGCCGATACATCGCGCCTGTCCTCTCTGTCTGAACGACCCGGCAAACCAAGCCGTACTGCTTGCATGGAAGCTGCCCCTGATGCTGAGCTGCCCGCTGCATGGCTGCTGGCTGGAATCCTATTGGGGCGTGCCTGGGCGGTTTCTCGGCTGGGAGAACGCCGACACTGCGTCGCGCACCGCCAGCGACGCGATTGCAGTGATGGACCGGCGTACCTGGCAGGCACTGACGACCGGCCATGTGGAACTGCCGTGCCGACGCATCCACGCTGGATTGTGGTTTCGACTGCTACGCACGCTGCTCGATGAGCTGAACACCCCGCTTTCGGCGTGCGGAACCTACGCGGGGTATCTCCGCCAAGTCTGGCAAGGCTGCGGGCATCCGCTGCGTGCTGGGCAAAGTCTGTGGCGACCGTATGAAACCCTGAACCCGGCAATACGGTTGCAGATGCTGGAGGCGGCGGCAACGGCAATCAGCTTGATCGAGGTGAGGGATATCAGCCCGCCAGGCGAGCATGCAAAGCTGTTCTGGTCCGAGCTCCAAACCGGGTTCACCAGTGGTCTGCCGGCGAAACCGCCGAAGCCCGAACCCGTCAATCATTGGCAACGGGCGGTCCAAGCTATCAGTGAGGCGATCATTGAAGCCCGGCACGACCCCGAGACGGCACGCTCGCTGTTCGCGTTGGCTTCCTATGGTCGGCGCGATCCCGCTTCCCTGGAACAGTTGCGCGCCACCTTTGCAAAGGAAGGCATTCCCCCGGAATTTCTGTCACATTACGAGGCTGATGGACCCTTTGCATGTCTTAGACAGAATGACGGGTTAAGTGACAAATTTTGACGACCAGAACTTTCCGGTGCACACTGTCACATAATCGAACGTATATGTGACAGGTACGACATGCTGATAGGCTACATGCGGGTATCGAAGGCGGACGGCTCCCAGGCTACCGATTTGCAGCGCGACGCGCTGATTGCCGCCGGGGTCGATCCAGTACATCTTTACGAGGACCAGGCATCCGGCATGCGCGAGGATCGGCCCGGCTTGACGAGCTGCCTGAAGGCGTTGCGAACTGGCGACACACTGGTCGTGTGGAAACTGGATCGGCTCGGACGCGACCTGCGACATCTCATCAACACCGTGCACGACCTGACTGGGCGCGGCATCGGCTTGAAGGTATTAACCGGGCACGGCGCGGCCATCGACACCACGACCGCCGCCGGCAAGCTGGTCTTTGGCATCTTCGCCGCCCTGGCCGAGTTCGAGCGCGAGTTGATCGCGGAGCGCACGATTGCCGGCCTAGCCTCGGCCCGCGCGCGCGGGCGGAAAGGCGGCCGGCCGTTCAAGATGACCGCCGCCAAGCTGCGGCTGGCGATGGCGGCAATGGGTCAGCCAGAGACCAAGGTCGGCGACCTGTGCCAGGAACTTGGCGTCACGCGGCAGACCCTGTATCGGCATGTTTCACCCAAGGGTGAGCTACGTCCAGATGGCGAGAAGCTACTCAGCCGAATTTGATGCCGGCATGAGGCAACGTAGCGACAGCGTGGTTTGTCTCAATGGGAAGCGCTCATGATCGATCTTTGAAGGCCCGCAGCAGTCGTGTCACAGACAGGACGAACAAACCGGTCAGCGTGAGGGCTGCGATACCCCAGTACTCTCCGATGAACGCGCCGGCCGTCGTGCCGGCCAGCACAATGGCGAGAATCGGCAAATGGCAGGGACAGGTGAGCACGGCCAGCGCGCCCCACAGGTAGCCGGTGATCGGTTTGTGCGTCTCGGACGGCAAGCGCTCGGGGCTGTTCATGGCAGACTCTCCGCGTGCTGTGCCGGCTCGGTCGGCATGGTGGCCAACTGCACCTCCAGATCGGCCAACGCTTCGCGCCGACGCTCGACGAACTGGCGCAGAACGGCAAGCTGCGCGGCCGCTTCATCGCCGTCCGCAGCATCCAGCGCCCGGCACAGCCGCGCCAGCGCGTCCAGGCCGATGCCCGCCTCGAAGGCCGCCCGCACGAAGCACAGCCGTTGCAAGGCGGCATCATCGAACAGGCCATAGCCGCCCGGGGTGCACGCCACCGGACGCAGCAATCCGCGCAGCAGGTAGTCGCGCACGATATGCACGCTCACCCCGGCATCAAGGGCCAGCCGGGACACGGTGTAGGCGCTCATTGAAAACCTCCTTTTTTTATCCAGCGCAGCAGGAAAGCTGCTTCACGTCCTTGTTGAAGGTCTGCGCCGCAAGCTTCAACCCCTCGACCATTGTCAGGTAGGGGAACAACTGGTCGGCCAGTTCCTGCACCGTCATGCGGTTGCGGATGGCGAGCACCGCCGTCTGGATCAGTTCGCCCGCTTCCGGGGCCACCGCCTGCACGCCGATGAGCCGTCCGCTACCTTCCTCGATGACCAGCTTGATGAAGCCGCGTGTGTCGAAGTTGGCAAGCGCTCGCGGAACGTTGTCGAGTGTCAGCGTGCGACTGTCGGTCTCGATGCCATCGTGGTGCGCTTCCGCCTCGCTGTAGCCCACGGTGGCGACTTGCGGGTCGGTGAACACCACTGCCGGCATCGCGGTCAGATTGAGGGCTGCGTCGCCGCCGGTCATGTTGATCGCGGCACGGGTGCCGGCGGCCGCTGCCACGTAGACGAACTGCGGCTGGTCGGTGCAGTCGCCGGCCGCGTAGATGTTCGGGTTGCTCGTGCGCATGCCTTGGTCGATAACGATGGCCCCTTGCGCATTGACAGTGACCCCCGCCGCGTCCAGCGCGAGGCTGCGCGTATTCGGTGCCCGACCGGTGGCAACCAGCAACTTGTCAGCGCGCAATTCACCGTGTCCGGTGGTCAGCACGAATTCGCCGTTCACATGGGCGACCTGGCTGGCTTGCGTGTGCTCCAGCACCTCGATGCCCTCGGCGCGGAAAGCGGCTGTCACGGCCTCGCCGATGGCCGGGTCTTCCCGGAAGAACAAGGTGCTGCGTGCCAGGATCGTGACCTGGCTGCCGAGCCGGGCAAAGGCTTGCGCCAGTTCCAACGCCACCACCGACGAACCGATCACGGCCAGGCGTGCGGGAATGGTGTCGCTGACAAGCGCTTCGGTGGAAGTCCAGTAGGGTGACTCTTTCAGGCCCGGAATCGGCGGCACGGCCGGACTGGCACCGGTGGCGACCAGGCAGCGGTCGAACGTTACCTCGCGCTCGCCACCCTCGTTCAAACGGACGACCAGGCTCTGGTCGTCCTTGAAACGCGCTTCACCGTGCAAAACGGTGATGGCTGGATTGCCGTCCAGGATGCCTTCGTATTTGGCGTGCCGCAGTTCATCGACACGGGCCTGCTGCTGGGCCAGCAGTTTGCTGCGGTCAATCGCAGGCACAGTTGCCGCAATACCGCCGTCGAACGGACTTTCCCGGCGCAGATGGGCAATATGGGCAGCGCGGATCATGATCTTGGACGGCACACAGCCGATATTGACGCAGGTGCCGCCGATGGTGCCGCGTTCGATCAGCGTGACCGTCGCGCCTTGCTCGACGGCCTTCAGCGCCGCCGCCATCGCGGCCCCGCCGCTGCCAATGATGGCGATATGCAAACCGGCGCCCTCAAGTGCATCACGGATTTTTGGTTCATCTTTGAAATCACCAACCCGGATCAAGCCTTGATAACCCAATGCGGCGATGGCGGCCAGCAGTTGGTTGTGGCTCACGGCGGTGTCTGCCATGACTTGCGCGCGGCTTTCTGGATAGGACACCACAGCGGCATTCACGCCGGGAATCTTTTCCAAAGCATCTTTGACATGGGTGGCGCAGGATGTGCAGGTCATGCCATTCACGGTGATTTCGGTCATTTTTTTACTCCATTGAATTTCGGGGTGCAGCAGGCATCGGCTTGGCGTTTTCGTTGGATGGCGTAGATGGTCAAGCCGATGAAAATCGCCAGCGCAGGCAGCAGCACATAGTCCAGATAGCCGGTCAGCGCGGACAAGCCGACCACACCGAGCAAAATGACCAGAACAGGGGTGAAGCAACACAGCGCCACGAGGGTTGTGCCAATGATGCTGACCCGCAGCAGTGTCTTCGGGTCTTTCATGATCAGTTCTTGACTGATGATGGGTAGCCCGCATCCTCGGTAGCCTTGGTCAGTTTCTGCACGCTGGTCTTGGCATCATCGAAGGTGACCACCGCTTCGCGCGTCTCGAAGGTCACGTCAACTTTACTGACGCCATCGACCTTGGAAATCGCCTTCTTGACAGTGATCGGACAGGCCGAGCAGGTCATGCCCGGTACGGACAGCGTAACGGTCTGGGTGGCGGCCCACACGGGGGCAACAACGGCAGCGAGGGCAAGGGCGGAAAGCAGCTTTTTCATGGTGAACTCCTGTGATCAATAGAAAAATGGCACGACGTAGGGAAATCCGAGCGCGACCAAAACCAGCACGGCCACGCCCCAGAAAATGAGCTTGTAAGTAGCTCGCACTTGGGGAATCGCGCAAACCTCACCCGGTTTGCAGGCGGCTGACGGCCGGTAGATGCGCCGCCAGGCGAAGAACAACGCCACCAGCGCCACGCCGATAAAGATGGGGCGATAGGGTTCCAACACCGTCAAGTTGCCGATCCAAGCGCCGCTGAACCCCAAGGCGATCAGAACCAGCGGCCCGAGGCAGCAAGCCGAGGCGAGGATGGCGGCCAGCCCGCCAGTGAAGAGCGCGCCGCGCCCGTTTTGAGGTTCAGACATGCGTTTGTCCTTTCGAATCTGAATTGGATAGCTTAAGCTTACTTCCGTAGTTATGTACGGAGTCAAGCGATATGGAAAACAATTTGGAGAACCTGACCATTGGCGTTTTCGCCAGGACGGCCGGGGTCAATGTGGAGACCATCCGGTTCTATCAGCGCAAGGGCTTGCTCCCGGAACCGGACAAGCCTTACGGCAGCATTCGCCGCTATGGCGAGACGGATGTAACGCGGGTGCGCTTCGTGAAATCAGCCCAGCGGTTGGGCTTCAGCCTGGATGAGATCGCCGAGCTGCTGCGGCTGGAGGATGGCACCCATTGCGAGGAAGCCAGCAGCCTGGCCGAGCACAAGCTCAAGGACGTGCGCGAGAGGATGGCCGATTTGGCGCGCATGGAGGCTGTGCTGTCTGACCTGGTGTGCGCCTGCCATTCGCGGCAGGGGAATGTTTCGTGTCCGCTGATTGCGTCGTTGCAAGGTGGAACGAGCTTGGCAGGGGCTTCCACAGCTTAGCGTGCTTTATTTTCCGTTTTCTGAGACGACCACAGATCAGAAAAGACTGTGCAGCCGACTCTTGATATTCCGTGCAGTCACCTTCTGAAAATGACATGTGGAGATGGAAAAGCAATACATGCACAAGTTTCAGGAGCGCCCTTAGCAATGGATCAATTTTAATGAGCATTGAAGCGCGTCTAGCCAAGTCGTATCGGTTTATAAAGAACAACTCTCGGAAGGTTTTTATCTCCCTTGGTGTGTTGGCCATGTTTTCTATGGGAACTGCTCTATGGAATTACTTTGGCTTCGGGGGGCTTAGCAGTTTTGCTGAGCAGGCGATCGTTTTCGACGATTCAGGCCTGCGCCTACCCGATAACCTGGCGGGACCGACGGGACGAATTCGGATCGTTCATTTTTGGGATCCAGCCTGCAAAGTCTGTAATCGAGAGACCGGCGCTCATTTGAGCTATTTGATAAGTATGTATCGACGCGCAAACATCGACTTTTATAGTGTGAGGAAGCCTGGGACAACAGGGGAACTTCCTTCGTTTCTCCAAGGTAAACTGACCCCGCTGGATGGCATTGAAGGAATGGACAAGATTCCTGCCAGTCCTTCAGTTGCAATATGGGGTGCCGACGGACGCTTGGCTTATGCGGGCCCCTACAGCCTCGGTATGGTATGCACATCAGCAAACAGCTTTGTTGAGCCGATCATCGACAAACTGGTTGCGGGGCAAGCGGTTGAGCCATTCGGCATGCTGGCTGTTGGCTGTTGGCTGTTACTGTCGCTGGAATGAATAAAAGAATACGCTTGGTTTCAAGTTATTCGCACCACTACGGCCAGCACGGCTTGAGTGCTTTACCAGTACCAGACGTGGTCATGTTGCGCTAGCAAACTTGGCAATTCGCCAGTGCTCAAAGTCGCTACCCTCGAAGTCACTCGGATCTCATCCATTACGATTACGCTAACCGCGAGCTTCATTACCGGCCAACTGGGTGGAGATCGATCGATAACAATCCCAGATGATGCAGATCAAGTCCGCGAGCATGTCCGGGCTGGGGTTCTCAAAGCCCGAGACATCTTCAAGTACTAGGCAGAGCGCGTCAGCGAATGCCGCACGCGACAATAGCGGTCCATGAGATTGCCGAACGAAATCTGCCAGTTCGTCACGCTCTCTCTCAGTTAGCGAACTGAGCGTGCTCACCTGCTCGGCCGGCGCATCAGACATTTGGAACGGTCCGAGCGCGAGCAAGCTCCACAAACTTCTGCGCCTTCGTTGTCACGGAGGCGTAGTCTCCCGCGGCCGCAGTTGAGGTCAGATAACCCCCGACACCAACCGCCAGCACGCCCTTGACAAACCAATCGTTAAAGTTCTCCACGGTAACGCCACCGCTCGGTAGAAAGAGCGCCTGCGGCAATGGCGCCGCAATGCTCTGAATATGACTTGGACCAAGTGTGCTCGCAGGGAATATTTTTATGATGTCTGCGCCTGCCACCAACGCGTTAACGACTTCGGTCGGTGAGAACGCTCCCGGTATTGATACGACTCCATACTGAGAGCACATGCGGATCACGGCCGGATCGACGGCAGGTGACAATAAAAACGCTGCCCCCACCTGGATTGCTGCTTTGGCCGTTTCCGGGTCCAATACGGTCCCGGCGCCCACGGTCACGTCTTCCATCTTTGCCAGACTCTCAACGACGTCAAGCCCGCAAGGGGTTGTCAGGGCAATTTCCAAACAACTGATGCCACCTTCGACGCATGCCATCGCAGCTTTGAAGGCGACATCCGGATCATCTTCTCGAATGATCGCAACTATCTTTGAAGTACCGATGCGGTTTAGGACGTCTAGTTTGTTCATTTGAGTCAACTCTTATAAGGGTGGAAAAGGCATACGCCTCCACATCGGACCTTCACGTCGGCCCCATAAAAAACATACGCATCCTCAATGTATGGATTAATTCGTATGTTGTATGTTTATTATACATATCTTGTATGCATATCGGTATAAGGTCCGAGACGTAGGGACGTCCTCACACGATCGCTCTCGAGCCCAGTCGGCGATCCTCCTTGAGCAGCTTCGCGACTTTGGTGAGCGCCAGCCTCAGCAAGGTTTGGTTGGATGCTCCCCCTGTGGAGATGCGGATGGCATCACACGCTTTGGCTGACGCGTTAAAGGATTCCGAGCAAGCTACCGCCACCTTGTGGTCCTCAAGCGCATGGGCAAAGAGGTGCTGGTTCCAATGCGTTGGCAAGGGAAGCCAGATGTGTAGGCCAGTCGGATGGGCGTAGGCATCTTCAGGCAGAAGAGATCTGGCGAGCGTCTGACGCGCCCGCGTCTCGCGCTGAATCTCCTGGATGATGTGACTTGCCACCCCGCTACGTATCCATTGCTCAGCGAGTGCCAGGAGAAGTGCAGATCCCGTCCCCGATACTCGCAACGCCTGCTGTAGGCGGGAGACGTCCGTCCCCGGTGGCGGCATAACAAAAGCCGTCCGCAGGCTGGGCCAGATGCACTTGGACATGGTCGCCAGGTAATAGGCACCCTTGCCCCCGCTCAAAGTCGTGATTGGAGGCGGAGCGTCGCTGACCAAGTATCGGTACGGGTCATCCTCGATCAACGTCATGTCGAGCCGATCTAGCGTGCTTGAGATGTCGCGTCGACGACTTTCTGGCATCGTGCGTGCAGTTGGATTCTGTAGCGTCGGGTTCAGATAGATCAGGTTCGCTCCGCTGGCAGCGTGGCAACGTTCGATCGCATCAGGCATGACACCGTCCTCGTCTGCGTCCACCGCCATCACTTTTAGACCCAACTGCCTGGCAGCATGAAGAAACCCTGGGTAGGTCAACGGCTCGCAAAGAACCGTATCTCCAGCCCGGGCCATTGCACCCAAGATGCCGGCGATAGCTGCTTGCGCACCTGCACACGCAATCAGGTCCTGGCCCGACAGCCCGTCAAGCGCTGGCCTGAGCCAAGCCTGTGCGGCCTGAATTGCTGACCGATTGGACAACCCATCCTGGTACTGGGATAGGGTCTCGATAGGCTGACGCGCCAGTACTTCCTGAATACCGGTCCTCACCAGGTCGGCCATGGACCCCGCCGCGAGCTGAGGCGGTATGTTCATCGCGAGATCGATCTCACCATGCTCTTGCGTCGCAGCCGAGCCGATCACGAATGAACCACGGCCGCTATAGGCTGCGATCAACCCACGGTTACGTGCCTCTGTATAGGCGCGTGTCACGGTGGTCAGGTCTACATTCAGTTTGGAAGCCAGCCACCGCTGTGCCGGAATCAGATCGCCGGCAACAAGCTCGCCAGAGTCGATGGCTTGACCGATCAGATCTGCGATCTGTAGGTATCTCGGCCCGGCACCTGGTGTCAGTTGCTTGATCCAGCCTGCACGGGCTTCCCCCCTCGCGTCGTTGCGAGTAGCCATATGAATTCCTCGGTTGTCAATCCATACAATGGAGATTATAATTGCCGTACATTGTCTCATATTTACCATACGTTTTAAAGTTGTATGGTTCTCATGCCCGGCGATGAGGTGGCGTTGGGGGTCTTCATGTCCTCGGCGCCGAGTGTTCCGTGATGGAGATGCACCCCGATGAAAGACCACCACCTGATCTCTGCGAACCGGCTTGACGATGGCGCGGTCGTGTGGCTCAACGATGCTCTTGAATGGGTCGATACCCTGGAGCTGGCCTGTGCCTTTGACGATGAGCGCCTCGAAGGAGCCAAGCTCGCAGCTGAGCATGCGGTTGGGCAGAATCTGATCGTTGGGCCGACACCACGCGCTGCCCAGATCGTTGAAGGACTGCCGCTACCGATCGACTACCGCGAACAGCTGCGATCTCGCGGCCCTTCCGTACGTCCGGATTTCGGCAAGCAAGCCGAGAGTGCGGGGGTGCTCAGCACCGTTCGCGAGAGACCTGTCGTGCCCGTCGAGGTCGCGCATGCGGGCGTGTACCGCTACGACCCGTCGGAGCGCGAGTTCCTCAAGACGCGCGCTCAGCAGTTCGAGCAGCAAGTTGCACGGCGCCTTTCGGGTGAGCTCGACGAAGAGGCATTCAAGGTCTACAGACTGATGAATGGCCTGTACCTGCAGTTGCACGGCTACATGCTGCGCGTGGCCATTCCCTATGGCACGCTCAGCGCCATCCAGATGCGACAGTTGGCCTACGTGGCGAAGACCTACGACAAGGGCTATGGCCACTTCACGACGCGTCAGAACATGCAGTTCAATTGGCCGCGCCTGTCGGATTCGCCCGAAATTCTGTCCGTGCTCGCAGACGCAGACCTGCACTGCATTCAGACAAGCGGTAATTGCATCCGCAACGTCACGACCGATCATTTTGCGGGCGCCGCCCTGGACGAAGTGGTCGATCCGCGGGTGCATGCAGAGATATTGCGGCAGTGGTCCACCGATCACCCCGAGTTCACCTATCTGCCGCGCAAGTTCAAGATCGCCATTACCGGCAGCCCCGTTGACCGCGCTGCAGTGCGGTTCCACGACATAGGCATCCTCGCCAGAAAGAATGACGCAGGCGAGGTTGGCTTTCAGATCTATGCCGGCGGCGGCCTGGGACGCACGCCTATCGTCGGCACAAAAGTCCGAGACTGGCTGCCCGAGCGCGAGCTGCTGCGCTACGTAGAGGCAATCCTGCGCGTGTACAACACCTTGGGGCGCCGGGACAACATCTACAAGGCGCGCATCAAGATCCTTGTGCGCGAGCTCAAGCCTGCGAAGTTCATCGAGATGATCGAGGATGAGTTCACCAACCTTCCGGCAGACCGTCAGTATCTCGAGCCCGATATCGTTCAGGCCATTCGTGAGCGATTCGTGGCACCTGACTTCGCTGAACTTTCTGCGGTATCGCCGGAGCACGAACTCATGCTGGAGGCCGATCCAGAGTTTGGCCACTGGGTTCGCAACAACACGCACCCGCACAGATGCCCGGGCTATATAAGCGCCGTGATCTCGCTCAAACCTGCGGGGGGCATTCCCGGCGACATCAGTGCAGAAGAAATGGTAGCGCTTGCCGACCTGGCGGAAACCTATTCACTCAATGAGATTCGTGTGTCTCATGAGCAAAACCTGGTGCTTCCCCATGTGGAACTCAGCCAGCTCTATACGGTCTGGAAGGCGCTGCGTAGGGCGGGATTGGCAACACCCAATATCGGCCTCATATCGGACTCCATCGCTTGCCCGGGGATGGACTACTGCAGTCTGGCCACAGCGCGCTCCGTGCCCGTTGCACAGCGTATTGCGCTGCGATTCGATGAGGCCAAGCAGCGCGAAATCGGTGAACTCAAACTCAATGTGTCGGGCTGCATCAATGCGTGCGCGCATCATCACGTGGCCCACATCGGCATCCTCGGTCTGGACAAGAGCGGTAAGGAGTCCTACCAGATAAGCCTGGGCGGCAGCGCCGACGAAAGCGCTGCGGTCGGAACGATCCTGGGCCCTTCGGTGGGCTACGACAGCGTTCCAGACGTCATCGAAGCGATTGACGACATCTATCTCAAAAATCGCAGCGAGAACGAAACCTTCATCGACACCTATCGTCGCGTGGGGATCGGCCTGTTCAAGGAGGCACTTCATGACACTCATTGACACAGCGGGAACGCCATTGGCAGACCCTTATCAGTACCCAGTTGACGATCAAGAACTGACCGAGGCCGACCACCGCGTTGTACTGTTATCGCAATGGGACACATACCAAGAACAGTTCGGCAAGACCGCGACTGGGGTCTGGGTTACTGGAGACCAAGACCCCGCCGACCTGCTTGCCTTGCTCAATCGAACGCGCGTGGTCGTCATCGAGTTCCCTAAATCCCGTGATGGTCGAGGGTTCACGTTGGCGCGAGTGCTTCGGGAGCGTCATCGCTACGACGGCGACATCCGCGCTGCCGGTCCGTTGCTGCCTGACCAATTCTCGATGCTGATCCAGTGCGGGTACACCAGCGTGCTCGCCGAAGCAGCGATACCGCTGGTCCGATGGAAAGAGGCAGCGATGGCGCTGGATCAATCCAAGGCGCGTCCACGGACACTATTGGATCGTCTCTCCCAGAATAGGTAGGTATAGCCATGTTCAACCTCACTGCACTCGAGCTGGCGCGAATTCAATTCGGATTCACGATCACGGTCCACATCATCTTTCCCGCCATCACCATCGGGCTGGCAACGTATCTCGCCATCCTCGAAGGATTGTGGTTGAAAAAACAGGATGCGGTCTACAAGACCCTGTACCACTTCTGGTCCAAGATTTTCGCGGTCAACTTCGGAATGGGCGTGGTGTCGGGTCTGGTGATGGCCTACCAGTTCGGCACCAACTGGAGCCAGTACTCCGAATTCGCCGGCAGCATTACCGGCCCACTGCTCACCTACGAGGTCCTCACGGCGTTCTTCCTCGAAGCAGGCTTTCTCGGCGTGATGCTGTTTGGCTGGAACAAGGTCGGCCCACGCCTGCACTTCTTCGCCACGGTTATGGTGGCGATTGGAACATTGATCTCCGCCACCTGGATCTTGGCCTCCAACAGCTGGATGCAGACGCCGCAGGGACACGAGGTCATCAATGGCGTGGTGGTGCCGGTGGATTGGATCGCGGTCATCTTCAACCCGTCCTTTCCCTATCGACTCGCACACATGGTGATGGCTGCGTTCATCTCCACCGCGCTACTGGTCGGTGCGTCGGGTGCTTGGCATCTTCTCAAGGGTAACCGCGGGCGCGAGGTCAAGAAAATGTTCTCCATGGCCCTGTGGTCACTGCTCGTG
Source organism: Diaphorobacter sp. J5-51 (assembly GCF_001023515.1). Taxonomy (NCBI): domain Bacteria; kingdom Pseudomonadati; phylum Pseudomonadota; class Betaproteobacteria; order Burkholderiales; family Comamonadaceae; genus Diaphorobacter; species Diaphorobacter sp. J5-51. The sequence continues at coordinate 36,678 of NZ_JSYI01000123.1, forward strand.
ACAGCTCCCCTTCAGGTCTTCATCGGCGACCTGCACGGCCTGAACACGCTCGAACACCAGCCAGCGAAGGTCGCTGCCATGGAAGGACATTGGGAAAACAAGCCAGGCGAAGGTGTCCCGTTGATCCTCTTCGGCTGGCCTGACATGGATGCCGAGACCACCCGCTACAAAATCGAGATTCCGAACCTTAGCAGCCTGATTCTGACCCACGAATGGAGCGGACAGTACCCAGGGTTGAAGGAGTTCGCTCGAGAAGACCGACCCAACGCGACGATTGTGTTCTGGACCTTCCGCGTCATGGTGGGGTTGGGTATGTTGATGCTCGTCCTTGCGCTCTGGAGCGCATGGTCGCACTGGCGCCGGCGAGCCTACGAATCGCGCGCGCTGCTGCGATTCGCCTTGCTCATGGGACCGTCGGGACTGATTGCGCTTTTGGCCGGTTGGTACGTCACGGAAATTGGACGCCAGCCGTGGGTCGTCTATGGGTTGATGCGCACCGCAGACGCGGTCTCGAACCACTCGGCACTGACGCTTAGTGTCACCTTGGTCGTGCTGCTTGTGGTGTATGCCGCGGTGTTCGGGACGGGCATCGGCTACATGCTCAAGCTGATTGGGAGAGGCCCGGATTCTAACGAGAACCCGCCCGATGGGGATGCACTGGATCAGCGACCTGCACGTCCGCTTTCCGCTGCAACGGACCCCGCTCAACCCACCTCGACCGACGTTTGACAAAGGAGCTATGACATGGGTATCGATCTTCCACTGATCTGGCTTCTGATCATCGGCTTCGGCGTGATGATGTATGTCATTGCCGACGGCTTCGACCTCGGGATCGGAATTCTCTTTCCATTCGTCAAGGACCGCAGCCACCGCGACGCCATGGTCAACAGTGTCGCGCCGGTTTGGGACGGCAATGAGACCTGGCTCGTGCTGGGTGGAGCGGGCCTCATGGCGGCCTTCCCCAAAGCCTACGCGATCTTGCTCAGCGCCTTCTATGTTCCGGCCATCTTGATGCTGCTCGGACTAATCTGGCGCGGGGTGTCTTTCGAGTTCCGCTTCAAGGCCGACGATGCCCACAAGCCATTCTGGGACAAGGCCTTCATGCTGGGCTCGTTCGTCGCCGCATTCTTCCAAGGTGCGATCCTGGGGGCGTTCATCGACGGTGTTGAGATCGTCGGAGGTCGCTCAGCCGCCGGGATCATGGACTGGCTGACGCCGTTCTCCGTCTTTACGGGTATAGGGGTCGTCATTGCTTACGCGCTATTGGGATCGACTTGGCTCGTGCTCAAGACCGAAGGCGACCTACAACGGCAGATGATCCGGATCGCCAAGCCGACCACATTTGCCGTGTTGGTGGCCATTGCCATTGCTTCGATCTGGACGCCATTGGCCGATCAAGCGATTTCCGATCGATGGTTCAGCCTGCCAAACATCTGGTTCTTCGCGCCGGTTCCAGTTCTCGTAGCAGCTGCAACGTACTACATCCAGCGCACGCTCAATGACGACCCTCATGCTGGGCCCTTCGTCTGGTCACTGGTCCTGATTTTTCTGGGCTACACAGGATTTGTCATCAGTATCTGGCCCAACATCGTGCCTCCATCGCTTTCCATCTGGGATGCAGCGGCACCTTCTGAAAGCCTGGGATTCACCTTGGTCGGGGCGCTGCTAATCATTCCCATGATCCTCGGCTATTCGGCGTGGGCCTATTACGTCTTCCGCGGAAAGGTCAAAGTTGGCGAGGGGTACCACTGAATGGGCGCTCCATCTACTCACCCGCGCCGCGAAACCTTGCGGCGCGTCGGATGGCTGATCTTGATCTGGTTCTGCAGCGTCGCTGCACTGGGCATCGTCGCGCTCGGTATGCGACTAGTCATGCGCCTGGTTGGGATGAGCACCTGATGCTTCAAAACAAAGACCGGCTGCTGCAACAAAACGTCCAGCAGTTCCCGAGCAACACGACTGAAAGAGCCGAATGACGATGGAAATGGCCAAAAGAGCCTACAACTTCAGCGCAGGACCTGCTGCGCTCCCGGAACCTGTTCTGGCGCAGATTCAGACTGAACTGTTGAACTGGCGTGAGACTGGTGCCTCCGTCATGGAAGTCAGTCATCGCTCGCCCGACTTCGTGGAAATGGCGGAACAGATGAGCAGGGACCTGCGCGACTTGCTGGGCGTACCTGAACACTACCGGATTCTGTTCCTGCAAGGCGGAGGCGCCCAACAGTTCTCCCAGATTCCCATGAATCTGCTCCACGAACCGCGAATTTGCGACTACATCGATACCGGACATTGGTCCCGCAAGGCCATTGACGCAGCTGGTCGATATGCCGAGGTGAACATCGCAGCCTCGATCCGCGACGTTGCGCCGCAATCCATTCCGCGCGAGCCTGAATGGCGAATCTCCGCGGCGCCGGCCTATCTTCACTACACCGCGAACGAAACCATAGATGGGCTGGAGTTTCATTGGATACCGGATATCGGCGATGAAATCCCACTTGTCGCGGACTTCTCGGCAAACATTCTTTCTGGCCCGCTGGACGTATCCCGATTCGGCCTGATCTACGCAGGGGCGCAGAAGAACATCGGCCCGAGCGGGATGACATTGGTGATCGTTCGCGAGGACCTGCTGGGTCGCGTCCATCCGTACTGCCCGGACATCCTGAACTACGGCGTGATCGCAGAGCATGACTCCATGTACAACACACCCGCGACGTTCGCCTGGTACGCGTCAGGTCTGGTGTTTCAGTGGATCAGATCACTCGGCGGGCTGGAAGCCATGCGCGCGAGAAATCTACGCAAGAAGGACATCCTTTACAACCAGATCGACCGCAGCGGCTTCTATGTCAACGACATATCGCATGCCGATCGCTCCCATATGAATGTTCCTTTTCGGCTCTGCGACCAAACGCTTGAAAAGGTATTTCTCGACGGTGCCGCCGAGCAAGGCTTTCTGGGCTTGAAGGGACACCGGGCCAAAGGCGGCATTCGTGCCTCGATCTACAACGCCGTCTCGGAAGACGCTGTCACGGCACTGGCCGGCTACATGGCTGAGTTCGAACAGCGTCATGGCTAACATCAACGGACTATTTTCATCGTGACTATCAACTATCTGTCGCTTGCCGTCAGCGAGGTTCATCGCCTGGCACCCTATGTACCCGGAAAGGCCATCGAGGAACTGGAACGAGAGACGGGGCAAAGCGCCGAAAGCATCATCAAGCTGGCGAGCAACGAGAGCCCCCTGGCCGCCAATCCGAATGTTCTTCGTGCGATTCAACAGGCGCTTCAAACCATTACCCGCTATCCCGATGGCACGGGACATCGGCTGAAAAACAAGCTCCGGGACAAGTTCGGGTTGAACCCGGATGGGCTTACTCTTGGCAACGGCTCGAACGAGCTGTTGATCACGATCGCTCAGTCATTTCTTTGTGCCGGCCGCAATGCGGTGTTCAGTCAGTACGCTTTCTCGGTCTATGCGTCCGCGACGATTGCCGCTGGCGCGCAGGTGCGTGAGATACCCGCTCGCGAGTGGGGAAACGACCTCGAACTGATCTTGAAAGCGATCGACCGGGACACGCGCGTCGTCTTTCTCGCTAATCCAAACAACCCGACCGGCACATGGTTTGAATGTGCGCAGTTCGAGGCGTTCATGGACAGGGTTCCTCTTGAGACACTTGTCGTCCTGGATGAAGCCTACATCGAGTATGCAGAAGATCCGGCCTTGCCTGACGGTCTGGCCTATCTGTCGCGCTATCCCAACCTGATCGTGACCCGAAGCTTGTGCAAGGCCTACGGGCTGGCAGGCTTGCGGGTTGGCTACGCGGCATCGTCGCCCGAGATCGCCGAGATCCTGAATCGGGTCCGGCAGCCGTTCAACGTCAACAGCCTGGCGCTGGCGGGTGCCTGTGCCGCGCTTGATGATCACGACTATCTGCGACAGGGGCGTGAAGTGAACCGGCAGGGCTTGAAACAGCTGCAGGATGGCTTTTCTCGGTTGGGCGTCGCATGGATTCCTTCGCGTACGAACTTCGTCACCGTCGATTTTGAACGTCCCGCTAAAGCGATCTACGAAGCGCTCCTGGCCAAAGGCATCATCGTTCGGCCCATGGACGGCTACGGGATGCCCCATCACCTCCGCATTTCGGTGGGGCTCGAATCCGAAAATTCGCGGCTTCTTGCGACGCTCGAGGGCATTTTGCGGGAAGGAGTGCAGCAATGAATGTAGCCGTATCGCGAGACCTTTACGAACATGTCATGGTGCCCAACTACGCTCCCGTGTCTGTCGTTCCCGTCGACGGGCGTGGTGCACGCGTTTGGGATCAGGATGGCACTGAGTACATCGACTTTGCCGGCGGTATTGCAGTCAATGCCTTGGGCCACTGCCATCCGGACCTTGTTGAAGCGCTCACGCTGCAGGCGCAGCGTCTCTGGCACACATCGAACATCTTCACCAACGAGCCGGCCATGCGGCTGGCCCACGCGCTAACGCAGGCCTCGTTCGCCGACCGGGTCTTCTTCGCCAATTCCGGCGCCGAGGCCAACGAGGCGGCATTCAAGCTCGCCAGACGCTACGGCGTTCGTACTGGCGGCGAGGACAAGCATGAGATCGTTGCGAACTTGAACAGTTTCCATGGCCGATCACTGTTCACGGTCAGTGTGGCGGGCCAGCCGAAGTACTCCGAAGGGTTCGGTCCGCCGATCAAGGGCATCCGGCATGTCGCGTTCAACGACATCCAGGCATTGGAGGCAGCCGTATCAAGCCGTACCTGCGCTGTCGTGATTGAACCAGTGCAGGGGGAAAGCGGCGTCTTGCCCGCCAGCCGCGCGTACCTGCAACGCGCCCGTGAACTTTGCGACACCCATGGCGCGCTCTTGATATTCGATGAAGTGCAGACAGGCATGGGCCGCCTGGGAACCCTTTTCGGATACGAGCACTTCGATGTCGTCCCGGACGTCATGACCTTGGCCAAGGCCATTGGTTGCGGCTTCCCGTTGGCGGCGATGCTTGCCACCAAGGAAGCCGCAAGACACCTGGAGTTTGGCACCCACGGCAGCACCTTCGGTGGCAACCCGCTGGCATGTGCAGTAGGCGAGACGGCACTGAAGCTCATAGACCGGCCCGAGCTGTTGCGCGGCGTCCAGATTCGGCATACCCACTTCGTTTCGGCATTGACCGTTATCGGCAAGCGCTACGACCTGTTCAAGGAAGTGCGCGGCATCGGCTTGCTTCTTGGCTGCGTGCTGAATGATCGCTGGAAGGGCCAAGCAAAGCATGTGATGGACTGCTGTCTTGAGCATGGCGTGATGGTGTTGCAGGCAGGACCGGATGTGATTCGGCTTGCGCCCAGTTTGGTCATTGAGACCGAAGAGATCGACGAAGGATTGGCCCGACTGGCAAAAGCTGTAAAGCAGCTATCCAGAGAAACGGTGGCGATGTGAATTTGGGCAGGAGATAAAACCATGGAAGCGAAGTATTCGGCAATATGCGGAAGCCTGGTGGCGCTGGTCACGCCGATGACCTCGGACGGTGCCATTGAATGGGACATCTTCCGAAAGCTGATTGATTGGCACATCGATCAGGGCACTGATGGGCTGGTCATCATGGGATCGACCGGAGAGACGGCAACGATCTCGACCGACGACCATATCGAGTTGATACGAGTCTCGGTGGAACATGCAGCAGGTCGCATCCCCATCATCGGAGGAACCGGTGCGAATTCGACCAGCGAAGCCATCGAACTGACACGCGCAGCACAGAAAGTTGGTGTTGCCGCCTGCCTCTCCGTTGTCCCGTACTACAACAAACCAACGCAGGCTGGCATCTATCAACATTTTCGCGCTGTGGTCGAGGCCGGCGACGGTCCAGTGATTCTGTACGACGTTCCAAGCCGCACGATCACCAGCATGACGGTGGAAACCATTCTGGCGCTGTCAGAAGTGGACGGCGTAGTGGGGTTGAAGGACGCCACTGGAGACATCGGACGCGCAAACGAACTCTTGCACAGGCTGTCGCCGAGCTTCTCTATCTACAGTGGCGACGACGCGACGGCCGCGGCACTGATCCTCATGGGAGCGAAGGGAAATATTTCGGTCACAGCCAACATCCTTCCCAGCAGCATGCACGAGCTTTGTGCAGCCGCTCTGGCAGGCGACGTCGCAACTGTCCGTAGCTTGAGCCGCCGGCTGGCGGCGATCAATCAAGCGCTCTTCATCGAGTCCAACCCGATTCCGGTGAAATGGGCGATGGCGCGGATGGGCCTGATCCCCGAGGGCATGCGTCTGCCGCTCACCCCGTTGTCGGCCCAGTACGTCGACACAGTGACCAGCGCCATGGGAGACGCCGGAATTCGGCTGCACTCTCCCGGCCCCGGATTCGATCTGATCGATCCGCCTCCCGCACGTCGATCGCCAGCCTCCCAATGAGCCACCCGATTGATATGGCGGCAAGTTCCGATTCTGGCCAGGCAGGCCGGGAACGACTTTTGGTGCTCTTGGCGTTCGCGACCTTTGTCGTTTTCTTCCAGGCCTACGCGATCGCACCGATGCTTCCTGAACTCGCGTCGTTCTTCAAGGTAGAGGCGCGCGAAGCTGGTTTGGCCGTGCCGGCGTACCTGATCCCTTACGGGATCGCGACACTCGTCACTGGCCTGCTCGCTGATCGCCTGGGTATTGGCAAGGTCATGCTGAGCTCCCTCGCGCTCTTCGTCTTGCTGGTGCTCGCAACGGCGTTGAGCAGGACCGTTGAGACCCTGATCATATTGCGCGCGATCACCGGTGTTGCGGCAAGCGGAATCGTCCCCCTTGCATTGGTGGTCGTGGCCAAGCTGTATCCCTACGCCGAGCGCGGCCGGCCCCTGGGATGGATCTTCGGTGCCATGGCCGGCGGCATGGCAGTGGGGGCCCCTCTTGGCGTGGTGATCTCTCCTGCCATTGGCTGGCAAGGTGTCATGGTCCTCGTCGCCTGCATGGCATCGCTTACGCTCGTTCTGCTGTGGTGCAGACGCGAATGGCTATCGCGGGGAATGAAGATGCCGCCGATGACCTTCTCCTCTGTCCTCACCGGCTATGGGGAGTTGCTTAGAAGTCCTCGGGGTGCCCGCACTTATGGCTACGTGCTGGTGAACTCGATGTTCCACTCTGGCGTCTTCACCTGGCTAGCTGTCTATCTTGACCAGAGATACGGCCTGTCGCCGCAGCATATTGGCATTGCACTCCTTGGCTACGGGGTCCCTGGCTTACTACTCGGACCGCTGATTGGGCGTGCCGCCGACAGGTTCGGCCGCGGACGATTGCTTCCCCTCGGGCTTGGGTTGAGCACGATTGCGGTACTGATGTTGGTTGAGGATCTGCCACTTGCCTGGTTCTTGCTGCCCGTCGTCATGCTCTCGCTCGGGTATGACATGACCCAGCCTCTCCTTGCAGGAATCGTCACGGATGTGGGACGCGACCGGCCCGGCCAGGCAATGGGCTTGAACGTGTGCACCCTGTTTCTTGGCTTCGGGATCGGTAGCCTCGCTTTTCGTCAGCTCATGGACGCAGGATTTCCCATTGCTTTCGGGATGTTTGCCGCGGTCGAGGCGGTGCTGGCGCTGATCGCAATCCGCCTGTTTCGCAACGAAACACCGAAACCGTAGCAATGGTGAGCGATCTCTCACTCCGTCCCTACCACCCAGTGGCCTGAGCCCACGAACACTTTGCCCGAGATGAATACTTATGGATGCGGTCCGCACATCTATTTTCCAGACGCCCTCCTTGGAAACCACAGCAGGCGGTGCGCTTCGCTTCGCCTATATGGCGTCCCATTTGCCTCCCAACACCTCGGTCAACATCGCTTTCATTGATGCGGAATCCGCCAAGGAGCGGATCGTCGCGATCGATGTGCTTCGATCGTCGGGGCTCACTCCACGACCGATTGTTTCAGCACGGCGATTCACCTCGGAAGGAGCACTACGTTCGTTTTTGCATCAGGCTGTACAGATCAAAGGGGTAAGAGACCTCTTCCTTGTCGGCGGCGACCCAGCCGTGCCACGTGGGCCATTCAGGGACTCACTGGACGTGATTAATGGGTCATACCTGGATGAGACCAATATCAGTGCCATCGGTATCGCCGGCTACCCAGAGGGGCATCCACGTATAGAAGGCGCCATTCTTTTGGATAGCCTGCAACGCAAGGTGGAGGCGTTGAAGGCCAAGGGGCTGCATGTGGAAATCACCACCCAGCTTTCATTCGATGCTCTGGCCGTCATCGCCTGGATTCAGCGAGTCAGGGGAATAGGCATAAAAGCGCCGATTCGAATTGGCATCCCCAGTCCAGCCGGTGTCTCCGGAATACTCAAGTTTGCCAAGCTCTGTCGCGTCAGAACTTCTGTTGAGTTGCTCCAGCGTTACGGATGGGAGACGACATCCCTGTTGAACTCGGCTGGGCCAGACCGGTTTCTGACCGAGTTGCTCGAGAGTACCGAACGCCTCGAACTGGGCCCGCTGAGCCTGCACCTCTACCCATTGGGCAACTTGGAGAAAGCGCTCCAATGGTTCAACGGCTGGGAGGAAAAGAGTCGTTGGCTTCATTGATGCCAATGAAGATGGAATGCCTTTCAACGCGTTGGAGATGAAAACTATATGGACGTACGTCACAGCCTTCTTGAGGACCAAATCGGAAACACGCCACTGATCGCACTCGGGCATGTGGACGCGCAAAATAATCGGCCAAGAAGAAACACTGTCCTCGGGAAACTGGAAGGGAACAACCCCGGAGGCTCAGTCAAGGATCGGGCCGCGCTATCCATGATTCGTCGCGCGGAACAGCGTGGCGACATCCATCCTGGCGACACCCTGATCGAGGCTACGTCGGGAAACACAGGAATCGCGTTGGCGATGGTGGCTGCGATCCGCGGCTACAAGATGCTGATCCTCATGCCGGAGGACAGCTCCGTCGAGCGCATTCAAACCATGAAAGCCTTCGGAGCCGATGTTCTGCTCACGCCAAAGGAAGGCGGGATGGAGTATGCGCGCGATGCGGCGACCCGACTGCAGCAGGAAGGTCGCGGGCGGGTCCTTGACCAGTTTGGCAATACCGACAACCCACTCATTCACTACGAAACGACAGGCCCGGAGATCTGGAGACAGAGCCAGGGACGAATCACGCACTTCGTCAGCGCCATGGGTACGACCGGAACAATCACCGGAGTGTCGAGATATCTCAAGGAAGTGAACCCGGGAATTCGCATCGTCGGCGTTCAGCCCGAGGAAGGCTCCCGCATCCCCGGTATTCGAAAGTGGCCAGAGGCATATCGCCCCAGCATCTTCCGTCCAGAGGCAGTGGATGAATTGATCAATGTCCACCAAACAGATGCCGAGGACATGGCAAGAAGGCTCGCCAAGCAAGAAGGCATTTTTTGTGGAGCGTCGTCGGGTGGTGCTTGCTGGGCGGCGCTGGAAATTTCGAAGAAGGTTGAAGACGCAACCATCGTCTTCGTCGTGTGCGACAGGGGCGACCGCTACCTATCGACGGGCCTTTTCCCACACACGAAATCGTGATCCTGGAACCGATAGGAAGAAAAACTGAAATGAACACAACCGACAGACAGGCCGCCCTGGATTACCACGAGTTTCCCGTACCGGGAAAAATCTCGGTGACGCCTACCAAGCCGCTGGTGACACAGCGAGATCTAGCAGTAGCCTATTCGCCAGGCGTAGCCGCCGCATGCGAGGAAATCGTCTCGGACCCCGCCAACGTCTTCCGCTTCACCGGCCGCGGCAACCTGGTAGGAGTGATCACCAACGGGACCGCGGTGCTTGGACTGGGAAACATTGGTGCGCTTGCCTCCAAGCCCGTCATGGAAGGCAAGGCGGTACTCTTCAAGAAGTTCGCCGGTCTGGATGTGTTCGACATCGAGATCAACGAGACCGACCCCGACAAACTGGTCGAAATCATCGCGGTCCTTGAGCCGACTTTTGGCGGTATCAACCTCGAAGACATCAAGGCTCCTGAGTGTTTCGTTGTCGAACGCAAGCTGCGTGAGCGCATGCGAATTCCCGTATTCCATGACGACCAGCACGGCACCGCGATCACCGTATCGGCTGCGTTCATCAATGGCCTGAAGGTCGTGGGCAAGGACATCAAGAAGGTCAAGGTCGTCACGTCCGGTGCGGGCGCTGCAGCCCTGGCCTGCCTGGACCTGATGGTGGACTTGGGCCTGCCGCTGGAGAACATCTGGGTGACCGACATCGAGGGTGTGGTCTATGAAGGTCGCACCGTGTTGATGGACCAGGACAAAGTGCGCTTCGCGCAAAAGACCGAGGCACGCAAGCTGATCGAGGTGATCGAGGGTGCCGACGTTTTCCTGGGTCTGTCGGCCGGCGGCGTGTTGAAGCCGGAGATGGTAGCCGCCATGGGGCCGCGCCCGTTGATACTGGCCCTGGCCAACCCCAACCCTGAAATCCTGCCGGAAGCCGCGCTGTCTGTGCGCGATGACATCGTCATGGCGACGGGACGTTCGGACTACCCGAATCAGGTCAATAACGTGCTGTGCTTCCCCTATATCTTCCGCGGTGCGTTGGACGTGGGCGCGACGACGATTACTCGTGAAATGGAGAAAGCTGCCGTCCATGCGATCGCCGACCTCGCTCAGGAAGAGCAAAACGACGTCGTCGCAGCCGCGTATGGCTCCTACGGCCTCTCGTTCGGCCCGCAATATCTGATTCCCAAGCCATTTGACCCTCGCCTCATCGTCCGGATTGCACCGGCCGTGGCCAAGGCTGCCATGGATGACGGCGTGGCTACGCGCCCGCTGGCTGACCTCGACGCCTACCGAGCCCAACTTCAGCAATTCGTCTATCACTCTGGCGCTTTCATGAAACCGCTGTTCGCCGCGGCCAAGCAACTCGTGACCAACGGCGGGCGGGCGCGCATCGTCTTTACAGAGGCCGAGGACGAGCGCGTCCTGCGGGCCGTCCAAGTCATCGTTGACGAAACGCTGGCACGCCCCATTCTGGTAGGCCGCCCATCCGTACTGCGCTCTCGCATCGAGAAGTTCGGCCTGCGTCTCAAGCTCGACCATGATGTCGAGGTAACCAATCCCGAGCACGATGAACGGTTCAACCAGTACTGGACGACCTACTGGGAAATGATGTGCCGCCGCGGCATCACCAAGGAAATGGCGCGCGTTGAAATGCGCCGCCGCCTGACGCTGATCGGCGCCATGATGGTTCACCTGGGTGACGCCGACGGCATGATCTGCGGAACGGTCAGCGGCTATCACGACCACCTGCGTTTCATCGACCAGGTTCTAGGAAAAAAGGACGGCGTCACGAACTACGCTGCGATGAACATCCTGCTGCTAGGAGCCTGTCGGACTTGAGCCCGAGCGAACCCACTAAATCGGT
>NZ_JSYI01000124.1:0-1333 GCF_001023515.1 Diaphorobacter sp. J5-51
ACCTACACCCGTGAGGGTGTAGTTCCGCATTTTAAATAAGGAACTAATCATGCAAACTAATACAACCCCCGTAACCTATGTGCTTTTCTCAGAAAAGGAAATGGCCATCGCCGATGGCGAGGGGTTTTGGAACAGCGAACTCGGTTGGGTCGCTCTGTCCGATGCCACCCTTTTTACCAATAAGGAAGCGGTCACACTGCGTCCTACTATTGGGGAGAACGTGCAGTGGATGACACTGGATGAAGCCAAGGCTGAATACGGGGAGCCTGAGTCTGAGATCGCTCGCGTTCGCTTGACACTCGATGTGACGTACTCTCTGAATGGGGAAAACGCTGCGGAGATGGTCGCTCTTTTGCGAAAGATGACAGAGATCGCGGTAGGGAATGACATGCTGACTGGCGGTTCTGACGCGGAAGTCGAGGACTACTCGATCGAAGCAGTGATTAAGCCGGAGCCGCTCTCTGAAAAGGAAGTGGCCGACTTCATGCTAGACCGCATCGAGAACTGCGAGTTCAGTTTGGAGGGTTTACCTGATCGGTTGGCCAAGTATGGCCTTATGGAGCCGCATGCCTTCACCGCTGAAATGCGCGAGCGCATGGATTCGCTGAAGTGTGAATAACAGAAGGAGCTCGTCATGACCAACACCATGCGAGTTCTCGCTGGAGAGAAACGTCAGCGGTATTTTGGGCAGATAAGGGCAACCGGCGCACTGTCCATTCATCAATTGGTGCGAGTGATTCAATCTAAGGATGCGTACTCTGTGAAGCTTCGCGCTGCAGCGCTGCGCAACCTCGTTTGCACTGCTCCTCTCGAAGTAACTCTGGGTCGGACTTTCTGCGAGCGCCGCCGTCTTGTCAGAGCCCACTATGGGATCTGTTTGACCTGAGAATGAAAACTTCCAATCCTGTGCGCGATATAGGCCCCGTGTCGAACACTGAGGCGTTCAAGGCGGCTGAGCACTGGCGGCGCTACGCACATCGCCAGAGCCTGGTCTTCATGGATCGTGAGGGACGATGGTTCTGCCTTCGCTACGACCGTGAAGCGCTCAAACGGGCAATGCTTGCAGTTGGCACAAGGGGCTTCATATACCACCGTGGCGAAGGTCATCCGGCGAGAGTCGGGTGGCACGAAGCCTGTGTGCGCCTGCGCAACATGAACTACATTGAAACGTTCTAAACAAGAACGAGCACATAGAGACCAAGGCGCTCACCCCGAATGTGGCCTCGGTTTTTCCGCCGTGGCGTACACCCAAGGCTAGTTCGACCGGTGTCCGTATACTTGGCGGAATGTACGAATTGCGAGACAGGGCGGAGAAGGTGTGCAAGCACCTTGT
>NZ_JSYI01000125.1:0-1176 GCF_001023515.1 Diaphorobacter sp. J5-51
TGAATCGCCCCGGATTCCCTAGACACTTTTGAGCCGTTGGGAATGGCGTCTCTCGAACTCTACCGGCGAAGTATCTCCGGCAGTGCCATGGCGGCGCTTAGGGTTGTAGAACATCTCGATGTAGTTGAAGACATCGGCTCTCGCGTCATCGCGGGTCGGATAGATCTGGCGGCGGATGCGTTCGCGCTTGAGCAACTGGAAGAAGCTCTCGGCCACGGCGTTGTCGTGGCAGTTGCCGCGACGGCTCATGCTGCAGATCAGCTTGTGGTCGCGTAGGAAGTCCTGCCAGTCATGCCCAGTGAATTGACTGCCTTGATCCGAATGCACTGTGACTGGCTGCTCGGGTCGACGACGCCACAAGGCCATCACCAGCGCATCGAGCGCCAGCCCGGTATCGATGCGGCTACCCATTGACCAGCCGACCACCTGACGCGAGAACAGATCGACCACCACGGCCAGGTACAGCCAGCCCTCATGGGTGCGGATGTAGGTGATGTCGGTCACCCAGGATTGATTGGGCTGCGCCACGGAGAACTGGCGCTGCAGGTGGTTGGGCGCGACGACCGCGGGCTTGCCACCACGCATGCCAGGGCGACGGCGGTAGCCGGTCTGCGAGCGCAGTCCTTCGAGTTTGAGCAATCGGGCCACGCGGTGCTTGCCGCAGGACTCGCCTAGATCGCGCATGTCCAGGGTGAGCTTGCGGTAGCCGTACACGCCGCCGCTCTCCAACCACGCGTGCTTGAGCAGGCCCAGCACCCGTTGATCGTCCTGGGCGCGTGGGCTCACCGGATCGGCCTTCCAGGCGTAGTAGCCGCTGGGGTGCACCGTCATGATCTTGCACATGCGGCGCACGCTGTGCTCGTGTTCATGCCGCTCGATAAATGCGTACTTCACCCGGACTGCTTGGCAAAGTACGCTGCGGCCTTTTTTAAGATGTCGCGCTCCTCGGTCACACGCTTGAGCTCGGCCTTCAGGCGGCGCATCTCGTCGGCTTGCGAGCACTGCGCTTGGCGCTGGTCAGGCGACATCTGCTTGACTTTGATCCATTGATACAGACTGTGCTGGCTGACGCCAAGCCTGGCCGACACGTCGGCCACCTTGTGGCCTCGTTCGGTGATCTGCTTGACCGCTTCGATCTTGAATTCTTCGGGGTATCTCTGCTTGCTCATGGCACCT
>NZ_JSYI01000126.1:0-888 GCF_001023515.1 Diaphorobacter sp. J5-51
GACAAGTCGCTTCATTGCGCTTGACTTCGAAGACGGTTACTCAGTCAGCTCAGCGTCCAGGGCTCGCTCGACCAGCAGCTTGGTAAGTTGCTTGAGCAGACCGTTCTCGCCGATGAGGTCTTCGGGCTTCTTGTAGTTGGCCAGCAGGCCAGACAGCAGTTCTTCGGGTACGTCGTGTTTCTTGGTGTTCATTGTGCTTACGGACAGGCCGGCTTACGCCGGCGGTGGATTGTCCGTTTACACAAAATTCTGCACACCCTCTCGTTACCGCTGCCAACCCGCCGGTCGTCTTGAGCCATTTCTCGGCGCTCAGGTCCTGCGCATCCGCCTCGGCATTGAAGTCCGCCGTGAAATGTGCGACGCCAACGCTGGCTGCCGCCTCACGAGCAGCAACGATGATGTCACCAATTTCCCCTCGCCGCTGCTCGATGTCCTTTTTGGTGCCCTCCACCAACTGCCCAGCCTCCTCAACGGAGCGGGTCAGCTCATTGATGTTCCGCTGCACATCACCCTTCTGATAGGCGAGGTACGGAATGTACAAATGCGCCGCCGTAAAGAACTGGTCAGCCTGGCTCTTGACCTGGTTAACCAGTTGATCGCGCGCTCCTGTCGGGTTGCCTGACTCAATTGAGAAGGCCCGAATTTGCTCGAGGGTCTGCTTGATGGGCGGCAGCGTACTGACGATTTGCTGCGTTGGTCCATCCGGCAGCAGATCCAATGGCAACAGCTTGAACTGGTTCAGCATCGAGTACGTGCGTTCCAACTCCGGGCGGCAGCCCTCGAAGCTGATCTTGCCCCAGTCGGGGTTAATGAGCAGTTCGTCGACGGGCGACTGGGTGCAGTCTGAATCGCCCCGGGTTTTCTAGACACCTCTGAGCCTCAAACCTG
>NZ_JSYI01000127.1:0-41366 GCF_001023515.1 Diaphorobacter sp. J5-51
CAAGTCGCTTCATTGCGCTTGACTTCGAAGACGGTTACTCAGTCGTCGGCAGCGATGGCGGGGCGGCCCGCTCGGTGCGGTAGTCGCCGGCCAGTTCGGCGGGGTCGCGCGGCTGAGCACGCGAAGGAAAGAGGTGCGCCTGGATGCCGGCGCGTACGCGCGCTAGGTCAGCCAGCAGCCGCGGGTAATCGAAGTGGTAGCGCTCGCCCGGCTGGACGGGAGCATGCGCGGCGCTGTCGGCGACGGTGCGCTCCAGCGCGTCGAGTTGGCGCAGCGCCGCGACCAATTCCTGGCGCTGCGCGGGGGGCTCGGCCAACGCCATCGGGGACTGGCCCAGCAGGAGGGCCGTCACGAGAAAAGTGGGCACGCCGCGATGCGCGGCACGCAACCAGGTTGAAGCCACCATCGCGCCATTCCTGTGTGATCAGCAATGGCTCGATCGTGGAGATCAGGGCTGCTTTAGGCCGCAAACAATAGGAACCCGCGGATGACCGGATTTATGGGAGATATAGACTCCCCGATCGGGAAGTGACTCACTCAATACTCGCAAGCCCTATGTTCCTTCTGACGCTCACAGCACTCGCAGTCTTGGCGCTATTCGCGCCAACGTATTTCTGGCTCCTGTCCGAGCGGTGCTACTACTGGCGACATCCGATCGCATGGGTCTTTGACGATGCGATGGTGCAAGGCATCGAGATGCCTACGGAGGTCCTTCTTTCTCCACTGCCCAACAGCGACTTTTCTTGGCAAGGACAAAGGCGCCAGGCAGAGCAGCTACGCTTGCACTACCGGGTTCGTAAACTGAGTGGGCGCCAGCGCAGTGCGTTGATGTAATTCATGCTGACGCCGTTGGCAGACCCGAAGGGGTTACAGGTACTTCTTGAAACTGCCTGCGGTCAGGCTCACGGCCAGTCCCAGCAAGGCGGCGCTCGGCAGCAGGATCACCAGCGGATGCACCGAGATCGGCAGCGCCAGGTACGTGACCCAGGGCAGCACAGCCAGCGGCATCAGGCTGGCTTTCGCGCGGTGGTAGATGAAGCCCGATTCCCGGCCCGCACCGAAGCGCCGCACGTCCCTCCGCACTAGGCCGTCGATCAGGCCGACGAACGCCGCAGTGAAGATCAGCGGCAACGTGAGCACCAGGACCAGCAGGCGCACAAGGAAGGTCAGCGTCGTGAAGGCTGCGGCGATCAGGTAGCTCTCGGTCCAGACATAGGCCTGGCTGATGTAGTAGCGAAAGTTGCGTGCCTGCCCGTGGCTGGGTGCACGGGCGCGCTCGGCGGTCTGGCTCATGCGCTCCAGCAAGCCCGAGCGCACGAACACCCATTCGTATCCGGTATCCACCAGCTCGTGCGCCGTGCGCCCCGGTTCCTGCACGACCACGCTGCGCGTGAAGTGGTTGGACAGGTGCCCCAACTCGTACTGCAACATCTGCTGGGAGTGTCGCCAGCCCTCGTCCTTCCAGAACAGGTGCATTCCGACGCACTCCACGACAATGGAGAACAGCAGCGAGCCGATCAGCACCCCCAGCAGCCGGAACGGCAAGGTGATGGTGCCGACGATCAGGCCTTGGCGCTGGTTCTGCTCCCGCTGCGCGGTCGAGGCGGCATCCTTCATGGCGAGGCCTCATTGCCGGCGCTGTCGTCGGTGACCACCGGGCCAGGTTCGGCCGCAGCGGCATCATCCAGCAGGTCGTCGGGCAAGGCCCCGTCCTGCAACGCCGGGGAACTGGTGAACGCCCACCACTGCGTGGCCTCGCTGTAGCTCTGGCGCATGTAGCCCGCCAGTTGTTGCAGATCCTGCGGCATGACCTCATCGGGGTCCGGTGCCGGCAGCGGCATGCGAGCCTTCCAAAGCTGGCCGCCCTGCAACAATGCGAAACACTGGCCCTTGGGTAAGGCGACGACGTGCGACGGCTCGATCATCGGCACGCTGGACATGCTGATGCGGTCCTGAGTGTTGGACGTGAAATCCGTCGCCCCGCGAATGTCCGAGCTGTCGGTCGCGCCGCTGACGATGGTGGTCGTATAGACCTCGACCTTCGGTAGTTGCCGGGTCAGCAGTTCAGCGGTCGCGGTCTCGCGCACGCGCAGCATGAACAGGTTGTTGAAGTTGCCGATGACCTGACCGGCCTTGGCGCGGTTGCCAATGCGGGCCTCAATGTCCGAGAGGGTCTGCGTGTACGCGGTGACTTGCAGCCCGGCGCCACCACCTTTGTTGATCAGCGGAATGAACTCGTCGCCCATCAACTCGTTGAACTCATCGGCATGGACGTTGATCGGCACGCGCGTGCCAGCCGATGCGCCCGGCAGGCCGTCATCGATCCCGTGCTTGTAGATATGGCCTGCCACCGAAACGAGATCGCTGAACATCGAGTTGCCGACCGCTGCGGCGACCTCGGCATCGGATAGCGCGTCCAGGCCCACATAGACGACTGCGCGCTTTCGGATGACCTGCATCCAATCGAAGATCGGGCGGGGGTCGGCCAGGTCGGAATAGTTCGGGGCCAGGAGCTGCGCGATCTTGCCGCTCGTGAGCTTTTCCAGCAGAGGCAAGAGGCTGGCGACGATCTTGTCGAAATACGTCTTGTCGTACCGCACGGCAGAGCGCAAACCGTCCAGCACAGGGTCGTAGTTGCGGGCTTGTGACAGGTACTGCTCCAGCGCCACCACGCGCTTCTCGCGCCCAATCATGTTGCGCGGGATGTTCTTCTCGTTGAGCTTGGCCTCGATCTGGACGATCACCTCCCAGGCTTTGGGCTCGGTCTTGGCGAAGTAGTGCTGGGCGTACTCGATGAACAGCGCGTCGATGTTGATGACATGCCGCTGGATCAGCATGTAGTCCGGACGCTGCCCCAGTTCCACCAAGGCGCGGGCGATGATGTTGACGAAGCGCCAGGCAAATTCCCTGAAAGCCGCCGAGTTGCCTTCACCGGAGAGTTGCCCTGCAATGCGGGTCGCCACCTCGCTGATACGTCCAAAGCGCCCCACGGCGTTGTAGCGGGCGGAAATGTCCGGCCAGCCCAAATGGAAGACATAGAACTCGCCCTCGCGGCCCGCGCGTTGCGCCTCGACGTACATCCGCTTCAGCAGATCGGCATCCCCTTTGGGGTCGATGACGATCACGACCTCGTGCTCTCCCGCCGCGTTCTTTCGCCGGATGTCCTGGGTCACGAACAGTTCGGCCAGCCGCGTCTTGCCCACGCGGGTTGTCCCCAAGACCAATGAGTGCCCGACGCGCTCGCCGAGCGGCAGGCTGACGTCCACCTCCTCGGGTTCGATGCCGTGCAGCCGAGGCAGTCCGCCCACGGGCGGCAGCGGGCGCACTGGGTTGAAAGGCACGTCCCAGCCGGTGAGTTTCGGCAGCCGGGAAAGCGGGAACCGCGCGAACTCCAGCCGTTCCTCCAGGCGCCGCGTCAGTCGGTAGGCCGGCGTCGGCTCGACGTAGCGCCGAAACTCCGGCCGGTATGTCTGCATGAGCCTATGGGTGTGTTTCTGCTCCCACAAAAAGCCGCGCCCCACAAACAGACGTTGCTGGCTGACCGGCACGTCCTTGCTGGTCATCACGTAGCGCGGCAGGCGGCGGATGTTGCGCCGGTAGCGCAGGATGACGCGGGCATCGCGGTAGCGGATCGCGCCATAGGCCCCGAACGCCAACGCGCTGCCGACACCCATGGCGGGGCTCAGCGCGAGCGACCACGGGGCCACCAGGGACAGAAACGCGGCGCCCGCACACGCCGCGACGGTATATAGCTCCACCGCTGGGCGAAGCAGCACCTCGACCGGCTGTTTCCCCGACATGGCTTCATTGCTCGATGCCGGTGGCCGTGATCAGCGCCGGGTAGTGCCGCAGGCCCAAGCGCTCGGCCAAGTCGTCACCGGACACGGGCGCGAGGGGGACGCCGGGTGCCAGTGCGCGCAGCCGCTCCAGGCCCTGGACGGTCTCGACGTTGACCACCAGACCGACCGCGCCGCGCTCGCGCAATGAGGCTGCATGGCGGCGCAACCAGGCCTGGGAAGCCTCGTCGTCGCCCACGACCACAAAGGGACGCAGGCCCGGCGCCTCGATCACCCGCCGCGCGACGGTGCCGGACGTGAGCTTGGCGCTACGCACCGGCAGCATCGCGGCCTCGTCCGCCGGTGTGGCAGGGATCTGAGGCGCCGGGACGGGCGACCGGGCCGGAGCGTTGGCGCGCGGCTGAAGGTTCAGGGCTTCGTAGTACGGCAGCGCCGACGTGCCGCCACGGTCTTCGACCACGATCAGCGGCTCGCCGGCACGCGAGGCCAGCGGCAGACCAGCCAGCAGCACGAGCAGGCCTTTCGCCGCGAGATGGGCTAGATGGGATTTCGTCATGGGGAGGTCTCCTGGCGCGCGGCGAGGACCGCGGCGGTTGGGTGCGTGCCCTGCACGCGCGCGAGGTGGCGGGACACGCTGCGGCGATAGCGGGCAGCGGGCTCACCGCCCGCCGGACGGTGGTAGCGGCCGATCGCCAGCAACCAGTCCTCACCGGCGGTGTGCTGCTCCTTCAGAATCTCGGCAGCGATGGCGAGGTTGCGGTACGGGTCGAGCAAGTCGCACGCGCTGGCGTAACGCTGCTGTTGGTAGCCGAGGTTGATCTGGCCCAGGCCCACGTCGATGCGCGTGTGCGGCGTGGAGCGCATCGCCTGCTGCAAACCGGCGCAGGCGTCGGCGCGGGTCGCGTAGCGGCGCGACTGGCTGGCGACGTTGAGGGACCAAGGCCACGGGACGATGCGTCCGTTACGCCGGATGCCGCTCTCCTGCAAGGCCACGGCGTAGAGCACCGTCGAGGGAATGCCCGCGCGCTGGGCGGCAAGCTGGTAGGCCGGTGGCGGAACCTCCTGCGCCTGGGCGGCGCAGGCGCAGAGGCCAGCACCGAGCACCAGAGCGCGCAACGGCGCCGTCAGGGTTGGCGCTGCCATTGGCCGTTCACTTCGCGCACGACCGCAGGCAAATCGCCGGGCAGGCCCAGCGACAGCCAGCGGCCGCCGTCGTGGTTGAGCGTGATGCTGCCGCTACGCACCCGTGCCGCGTCGATCTGTGCGCGCTTGGCCCAGTCGCGGATGCGCGCGTCGTCCTGGCGGCTGCCGACCATGTACAGGTCGAACTCGGTACCCGAGGATTGCAGGCGCCGCACGAGCTGTCCGCAGGCCACGCAGCCGTCCTTGACGAACACTGCCATGCGGCCGCTGCCGCGCACTGCGCCGGCGCTGGGCTTGTCGTCAGGCAGGTTCACCCGCTGCATGTCGGGGTTCAGGCGCTGCCAGGCTTCGTCATAGGCACGTTGATAGGCAAGCAGCTTCTCGACGCGGCGCGCTTCGATTTGCACCTGCAGTTCTGCGTAGCGCCGCCGTTCCTCGTCGGTGCGGGCCTCGATACCCAGGGCGGACAGCGGGTCCAGGTTGGGCGAGTAGATGCCTAGCGGCCCGTCCATCAACTCGCGATAGCGCGCCCATTCCTGCGGTTGCAGGCCCCACCCGCTTGCTACCTGGTCGCCCGGGGTTCGGGTGACCAGCGGACGCTCCTGGCTCTGCGCATTGCGGGCCGGGGCGGTGGCCGGCTGCTGCGCCCAGGCGGGCAACTGGGCGGATGCCAGCAGGAGCGCGGAAAGGATGATCGACGGCTTCATGTGGTGTGCTCCGGTCAGGGAATCGCCACGCGACGGGTCTGGTCGCCGGCCTGGAACACGGCGGTGTTGCCCTCAATCGCCTGTAAGCGCCACGGGCCGAGCGCATCACCTGGCAGCAGCACCTGAAGCTGGTCGGGCGTGAAGTCCGCGCTGCTCGGCGCGACGGACACGCTGCGCTGGCCAGCGCGCAATTCGGCGCCGACGACGCGGAACGGAAGCGGCGGCGGTTCGGGCTTGGCCGCGGCCTTGCCCGATGCGCGCGGCTGGGCGGGTGCGGCGGCGCGCGGAACGGGCGCAGCGGTCTGGCGCGCCTTGATCTGCTCGACCTCCGCGCGCAGCGCCTGAAGGTCGTCGGCAGCGGCATAGCCGCTCAGCGTTTTCTCAAGCTGGGCAGCGCGCGCTTCCAGGACTTGGCGGGTGTCTTTGAGGTCTGCCGCCGTTGCGACGGCGGGACGCTGCTGGATGGCCTCGATGGTCTCGACCAGGCCCGCCGCCCGCGCTTCCAGGCGTTGCAGGCGGGAATCGAGGCGTTCCTGGTCGGCCTGGTCGTTCATGGTCTGGTAGCCCAAGGCTACGAAGACACTGATGCCGATCAGCCAGAGCCACAGAAGGCTCTGCACCACCACGGCGGCGGCCGGGCGCCGGGCAGACTGCGGCGCGTTCATGGCTGGCCTCCCGAAAACGAAGGTTCCAGCGGGAGCGTCTGCACCGCCTCAGCGGCGGGTCGCACGGATGCGGGTTCGATGGCCACGCTGTCGCCGGGCCGCTCGAAGCAAATCTGCCGTGCGCGATCATCCGCATGCAGTTCCCAGGCCGGGCCAGCCAGTGTGAGCAGCGCATCGCGCAAGGTCATGGGGCCGAGGTGCAGGTGCGCCGCCGGCAGCGGCAGCGCGTACAGCTCGATCACCGCATGCACCGTCTGGCACAGGCTGTAACCGCTGCGCTTGAGTACATGCCGCAGCCCATCGCCGACGGTGGCGCGGGCATCTTCGGGCATGGACACGTCGATGGTCTGCAACAGCAGGTCCCGCTGCGCCGCCGTGGGTGCCAGCTCGACAAGCGTGTAGCGACCATAGCGCACGACGGGGATGTACTCGGGCGCCTCGGGTTCGGGCGCGGCCGAGACTTCCTCGATGGCATCAGGCGCGGGCGGCGCAGTCGTCGTCGCGCAGCCGCCAGCCAGCACCGACCAGAGTAGGCCGAGTACTCCCGCCAGCAGGCGGCGTTCGGGATGGTGAAACCAAAGTGGAGAGGGGCACATAAGCTCGGCATCCTGAAACATCGAGCCCTCACCATCGCCGCTAAGGCCGGGTGCAGCAGCAAACAATGCGAACTACGCTGCGCCCGATTTGCCGGCCGCACCCCGCTCAAAGAAAAGGCCCCCGAAGGGGCCAGTGAGAACGTAGGTCAGACTGCACCGAATCAATCCCGAGCCACCTGCTTCAGACCAGGATCGACCTGCGCCAATTGGATATGCGCCCAACAGCGGATGAATTGGCCGTTCTCGCCGATTGGCCGAATCTCCATTGCTGACGAATACCCGCCCAAGTCGCTGGCATCGAAACAGACGACTTTGATCTGGCCGGCGTCGCAGCGGATAGATTGGATCTGGTGATCGGTCATATCGACCGCGACGACCTGCGGGACAAGGCCCAATTCGCGGGCGGCCGACAGGATGGGGCCATATTCGGCAGCGTCGAAGCAGACGAACGGCCCTTCGTACCGGGCTTCTTCGGCCAAGTCTTTGGCCTTGTCGTAGTGGATACCCAGGTCGTATTCCTCCTGGGTGATCCTGACTTTGAAGACCGGCACGTCAGGGCTGCCGGAGGCATTGGCGCAGGCGACCGCGACTTGCATCTCGATCTCGCTGCCGTCGGCAGGTTCGGTCGAGGGGATGACGGCTTGGCCCGAGGGGGCTTCGTCAGCCATCCCCATGCGCTCGCGCATTTCATCGGCGAATGCCTGGGGGGCCATCAGGCCATAGCGCGCCAGGCGCACAGGAATGTCCTCTGCGCCAAGGTTGCCGTCCTCGATGCGCTGTTGCATGAAGGTGGCGATCTCGGCTTCCAGTGTTTCGCGGTCAGCCGCCGAGGGCACCTTAGATACATCGATCGACCAGGTATCCACTTCCGCGGCGGTATCGCCGGTCAGCAGACCCTCGCCGACGGCGCGTTCGCACATGCATTGCAGCCGTGCCAGCATTTCCAGCGCGGCCTCACCGTTGAGCAGATAGGTCACGTCCAGCGTCAGGCGAGCATTGACGGTTTCGGGCGTGGCTTGGGTATGGGTGTTCATGGAACTCTCCTTGGGATGAAAAAAGCGCAACCAAGTCCACGGATACCGTGGGCGTGGCTGCAAGGTGGGAACAACGAAAGCCGGCGGCGCTAGGCCGGCGTTGGCGTGGGGATCAGGCGGCGACAAGTTGCCGGGCCAGTGCGACCTCGACGGAATCACCGTCCTGGTTGAGCACATCCAGCCCCGATTCGGGTACATCGCCCGAAGTGGACTGCGAGACCATGATCTTCTTGGCCATCAGTTCAAGGCAGGTCATCTGCGAGGAACCGGCGTAGCCGAGGTAGATCACGCGCACGGACTCTTTCTGCCCAATGCGCCACGAGCGGCGGGCCGCCTGTTGAAGCGAGTACACGTTGTAGCCCGACTGCATGAACACGATCGTCGGAAACTCCAACAGGTCCAGTCCCGTCTTGACCAGCTCGGGGTTGGTGATGAGCACATCGATGCCACGGTCCAGTTGCTCGGCGATCCAGTCCTCGCGACGGCTGGCATCCACGCTTGCGCGCAGTACCGCCACTCGAAAACCTTCCTGCTCCAGCAGCACCTTCAAGCGCGATGTGGTGTCGCGCGTGCCGGTATAGACCGTGTAGGCTAGAACCTTGCGGCCCTGGGCCTTCTCCTCTTTGCAGATGTCGATCAGTTCGCGCTCTTTCGGCGTCACCTCGAACTCGTTGAACTGAGCGGGGACGAACGCCAAGGTGTTGCGCGTGCGCGGATGCACCACGGTCTCTGACCTGAAGCAGCAATCCGGCCAGGCCAGCAGCACGTTGAGCACCACACCCAGCAGTGTCGTGTCGCGTCGCGCCAGAGCCTGTTTCAGCTCCGCGGTCAGCCGACCCGCCAGGTCACGGTAGGCCGCGGCTTGCGCCACGTCCATCTGGACTTCACGAAACTCCTCGTCATACGGCGGCAGGACGTTGCCACCGATGTCCTTGAGCTTGAGGAAAATCGTGAACGGCAGGATGCACCGCAAGACCCCTTTCGGCCCGAAGCCGGGAGCCTTGACCGTGCGCACCGATACCTTGGTGCCCCTGGCCGTCTTGTGCGCCGTGCCGGCGCTTTCGGAGTAAATGTCCTTGAGGACCCCGTGGTCCCTCATGAACGCCATCGCGGCCGAGGTCATGCTCCCGCTCGTGGTCGGGCGGTAGCCGTCTTCGATCATCCGCCCAGGCAAGGCGCGGAACAGCAGATAGAAAAGATCGTCCCCGTATCCGCCCATCAGCGTGCCGGTCAGCAGCAAGGTCTTGCGAGCCTTCGCCGCCAGCACGCCCATGGCCTGGCCCTGGGCGCTACCGCCGTTCTTGTACTCGTGCGCCTCGTCGGCGATGAGCAGGTCGAACGTGCCTTGTGGCAGGTAGCGCTTGATGAACTCGGACGGCTGGTAGCCACCCTCACCGAATCCAAACTCCATGTTGGCCATCGCACGTTCCATGCGCGTGGCCTGACGATCGGAAAAAACCAGCTCGCCGTTGCCATCCATGAGGTTGATGAACTCGTGGATGTTGTCGCCCAGCATCGACGCCAGGAACCCGTCGCCGAACTTCTGCATCAGCTTCTGCGCGGTGACTTCCCCGATGGTCGGGATGCGCTTGAGGGCTTTCAGCACTGCCGAGGACTGGTCGCTGCCGGACAGGCTGCGCGGGCGGATCAGCGTCCACAGGGGCGCGGCGCAATGGCTGCACTTCCTGCGGTATTCCTCGGCTTGGAGCGCGACCGGGTTGACCGGCTCGCCGTCGAGGTCGGTGATGACCGTACCGCAGTCAGGGCACGCTGCCACGTCGCCATGGCGAGTGCGCCGCGTGGTGAAGACAGGCTTCCAGTGGAATCCCATCCGCATCCTGACGCGCCCCAGGACAAAGAACTCCTGGCCCGTGGGCTGCACACCCATCTGCTCGCGCAGCTTGATGAGCTTGACCAGCGTGTCCGGGCCGTTGAGCACCCAGACCTTGGCGCCTGCCACCGTCTCCTGAATCTCGCGCCGCCACTTGTAAACCAGGTGCGGTGGCGAAAGAACTAAGGTTCGGCGGTAGCCTTCGGCGTTGAGGACGGCGGCCGTGGCGATGCCGACGGTCGTCTTGCCGCAGCCCATTTCGCCATTGACGATCGCGGCGCGCTCGCCACGGTCGATCAGCAGCTCGGCGGCGGCATGGACGACTTCGGCCTGGGCCTGGAACAGCTTGCGCTTGAGGCTGGCGACGATGAGTTGCCGGTGCGCCTGCGGCTCGCCGGAATAGACCGGCGGGTTGGCGCTGTTGAGGGCGTCGAGCAGTTCGTCGCCGAACTCACCGACGAAATCCTGAAGGCTCAGGGTCAGTGGGGAAGATTCCGCGTCGAGCAGTTCGCCCTGTACGGACGTGGCTTCGGCGGTGGTGGTTTCGAGATCGAGGGACATGGTGATGCTCCAAAGAAAATGGGGCATGCACCACCCCCCGACGGGGCGATGGCATGCCCCGTGGTGGGAAAAAAGACGGCGAACCGTCGGTGAAAAGCGATCAGCGGATGGTCAACACCTCGCCCCGCGTAGCGGAGCTAGGCGTCATGTCCCACGCGCGGATGACAGGCACGAACTTGTCGGTGAGGATGCGGGTCTCGGCGATGGAGCCGTCTTCGCGTTCGGTGAATTCCCGCTGGAGCGTCTTGTCCTTGTGGGTGTCACCTTTGACGACGAGCACGCGCCCGGTCTTGGAGCGCACAACCCCCGAGATCGCGCCCGCGGCCAGGGCCAGGGCGAGATGCCAGTGGGACAAGGCACGCGCCGGTGGACGCAGCGATTGCTGCGCGGCCCCCAGGTGCGTGTCCAGCGACGGCCAGAGGCCTTGCAGCCGACCGACCTCATCGGCGAACTGCTCCGGCTCCATCGTCACGCGGAAGAAATGCTCCGGCTCGGCCGGACTGGCGGGGACGATGTACGGCAGGAACGGCCAATCGCTCGGCAGTTCCTCGGCTTCGACTTCGCCAAGCCCAACCTGCAGCAGCAGATTGCGCACGGCCTTGACGCCATCGGGTGCCTGCTCGCGCTGACGCACCCTGCGACCGAAGATCACCACCTGCTTGAACTGCGTTTCCACCGCTCGGTAGATCCGCAGGTCGGTGTAGTGGCGCGTCAGCCAGCCGACCAGCTCCGCGTCGAGCACGTAGCCGGGGACGATGAAGACCAGCACGCCGCCGTACTGCAACAGCGACAGGCTGCGCTGATAGAACAGTTTTTCGAGGCGGGCACGACCCTGGCCCTGATAGCCGATGTTGCCGTTGACGTCCTTGGACAGGTCGCCATACGGCGGGTTGAGCCAGAGCAGTCCGAACGACTGCTTGGAGACCATCGTGTCCATCAGGTCCGCGTGCAGGCAGTGATCGACCAGGCCACGGGCATGGCGTGCCCGCTCCGCGTCGAACTCAACGGCGAACGCCTTGGCCTGCTCGCGCCCGAGGGCGTGGGCGGCTTCGGCGATCGCTACGCCTTCGCCGGCGCAGGGATCGAGGATGCACATCGGCCCGTCGCTGGGCATCAGTGCGTTGAGGGCTCTTTCGAGCGTGGGTTCATCAGTCGGGAAATACCCGTTCTTCACGAAATTGCGGGCAAGCCGCGGGAACATGAGGGCCATGGAAGTCTCCTGGTTGGCGGGGATGAAAGACGGAAGCACACCAAGGCGTGCCTCCGAGGGTGGGTCAGGCCGCTACCACTTCCGGCGTCCAGATCTTGGCCGGGTATGGATAGGCGGTGAGCACGTCACTGCGGATCAGGGAGCCCAGCGCCAGGGTCAGCGTCGGCACGTCGATGGCGAGCCGATGGCCTTCCAGCGGCCCGAGGGCGAACGGAAGGCGGCCCAGCATCTCGCGGCGTTGCAGCAGTTCCAGCACGGTCTCGCGCCAGTGGTCGAGCAGCGGCAACGGGCACGTGTCCCGCACCAGCGTCCACATGCGGTCAAGCCGGTGGGCGTTGCCGCGTGGCAGCAGTGCGAGCGCGCTGGCGTTGGCCTTGTCGGGCTTCACGCAGCGACGATCGAACAGCCACACGTTGGAGAGCGATCCGAACAGCGTTCGTCGGTAGGCGCGAGTCATGCGCTTTTCCAGACGATCGACGTTGCCGATGAACACCGGCACGCTGCCGCCCTGGTCGGTGATGACGTGGAACTGGTCCAGTCCCTGCTCGTCGCGCCCGAGGGTCAGGCGAGCGAGGAACTGCTGGACGGCGGTGTCCCGCGCCCAGATCGAGAGGAAGACGAGGTTGCCCTGGTCATCGCCGACGCAAGCGTCGGCCATCACGTCGGGGCATTCGTCGATGCGGTAAAGCGTGGTGGAAGAAGTGTCTGCGGGCATGGTGGTGTCCTCGGATGAATGGGAACAGCACCGCCCGCTGGGGCAAGTACTGCCCCAAGGGGTGGAAGAAAACCGCTCAGTCCGGCTCGAACTGCCGGGTGTGCGGGTTGAAGTGAAGTGCCTCGTCCACCGCGGTAATCGGCGTGAAGCCGTCCAGGTAGATGTTGTTGAGGTACTGGTCGCGGTAGGTCAGTGCCCGCCGCGCCTGATCCTCGGTGAGGCCGTCGCTGATGAAGTACGCCAGCATTTCCTCGTCGGAAGAAACTTCGTCGTTGGACAGACTCCCTTCGACGAGCTTCAACAACGCGGGCGGGAGCGCAGCCAGGATCGGGTCCATGTCGGTTCCTCCTGGCTCAGACCAACAGCGCTGCGGCGGGTGCCGTGGAAGCCGTCGGTGTGCGCCGCCGCGCGTGGTGGGCGCGAACGCCTGCACGCCATTCGGCGGACTGCTCCGGTGCGAGATCCAGATAGGACAGCGGGCACGAGTAGTAGTACGGGTGCATGGACTCTTCCAGTGGCTTGTAACCCCACTGGCTTCCGCCGCGTTCAAGCAGATCGCAGCGGATGTAGCGCAGGGATTGACCCGGTGCGAGATCACGATGCACGCCTTCGACCTTGGCCGTCACTTCCGCGACGGACCAGAGGACGTTGCCACGCAGCGCGTGGGCGATGACCTTGACGCTGGCGCGCTCGGTCTCTTGCGGTGCGATCAGTTCCGCGATCAGTTCAGATCGCGATTGGGGGGAGAAATACCAGCCCATGAAAGGCCTCCTGAAAAGTGGAGCCGGAGGCCTCCCCGCGGGGGAGAACCCCCAGCGGGTGATGGAATGCCGCGTTAGCAGCGATGAAGTCGCGTGTCAGTACTCAAGATCACCGCAACCGGCCGGGCAGCAATCCCGATCGATGCCGTGCATGCAAATGCCGTTTTCGGCATTCCAGTCCTGAGTCTCCTGCCTTTCGGCGGGTGTTGCGTAGTCCCCGTATTCCTCTGCTATCTGCAGCGCATATGTCTGCTGATGCTCGGGTAACCGATGTACTTGCGCGTCAACTTCTGAACTGAATAGTTCCACGTACCAGTCGTGAGACTGTCCGCAGCCATGGATGGCTTGCTTGGCAGCCGTCTCGCAGACAGCCCGCCACGCGGTTTCATCCAGTGCGGAACGGTGTGTATCTGAAGCGATGTTGGACATGATGGAGACCTCCAAAGAAAAGGCCGAGGTCTCCCCCGCATGGGGAAAGAACCCCGGCGGGTGGATGAAGAACACCGCGGATGCGGCGTCTGCGATCACGCAGGTTGCAGTTCGGCCTGGCGGCTCCACTCCTGCGTCTTGAAGTCCAGCGCGTAGCCCAGTTCGCCCAGGCGGGCGATCTGCTCACGCAGGGCGCGACGGTCGATGGTCGAATCCAGTTTCACGGATTCACCCAGCGGCCACAGGATGCCGAACAACGCGGCGTCGCCACCCTCGGTACTGCCGGGAGTAGCAACCGCAGCGGGCGTTGGCGCATCCACTCCGAAGGGCGTGGTATCGACCAATGGGTCCGCCGATGCCTGCACGGGTGCGGGCTTTGCGGGCTTGGACGCTTTGACGGGCTTGGTCGGCGTTGCCGCAGGCTGCGCCCCTTGCTCTTCATCGAGCGGATCGACTTCCTGGGTGGCGAAGCTGCGGGCCTCGTCGCGGCTTAGTTTGTCGATGCCATTGAGCGTCATGCCATCGAGGTTGGCGCGGACTTCAAAGCGCGCGCCGCCCGCGACCGGATAGGACTTCGCGAAGATGTAGCGGATGACGAATTCCCCGTCGTACTTGCCTTCGGGGTACTGCTCCAACTCCGCGTCTTTGACTGCGAACTCGCCGATGGGAGTGGAAAGGCGACCGACCGTGAACGGGCCGTTTTTGCCGCGGATGGTCCGCAACGTGAGCTGGCCCGGGACGACGATGGGTAGGACTGATCTCGTAGGTGCCGATGTGGCTGCCATGATGGTTCTCCTTGGGAAATAGGAAAAAGGCAAGGCCCCGTGAGGGGCCATGCCGGATCAGAACGAAGCAGCCAGTTCCGGCTCCTGCTCCTCGGCTTCACCTTCCGGCTCGCGCTCGGCGGGTTCGGCAGATTGGTCGGCAGCGATTTCGGCGGCAACCTCGGCTTCGGGCGCGGGTGCGTCCTCGGCCTGCGGCGCCTCGGCTTGCGCCTGGCTCGTCGGATAGACCTGGGTGCCGTCGATCTTGATGAGACCGATGTGGACCAGCGTCGATTCAAGGCTCGCTCCCGGTTCCCCGGCGCGCTCGCCTTTGGTGCGGATGTACGGATCGATCTTCATGTCGTTCAGACGGAAGGCGATCAGCACCTTGCGGTCCCCTTCGATGGCCTGCACGCACCGGCGAACCAGGTGCTCGGCTTCAGGGGTAGCGACGATGGTGTCGAAGTACCGATATTCCGGTTCACCGACAGGCCCGGCCAGCGCCGCGACGCTGCACGACAGGAACGGATCGCCATCCTTGCGGGTGACGTCCTTCGGACGGCTGAGGTAGCCGATGCCGCGGGTGATCAGCTCGTGCTGCTTGATCGAAGCCAGTTCGGCCCGGTCGAGCGGCTCGGCCTTGAGCAGTCGCGCCTTGAGGGACGCGGCGGCCTGGCCCTTGTGCTCACCCTTGTCGCGGATGTACGCATCGCCCCACAGGTCGCCGAGGCGAAAGCGCACCAGCGGGCGCTGCTTGGGATCGTCAACGCCGATGTAGCGCTGGACCAGTTTCTTGGCCTCGGCACCCGAGACCTTGACGTCGACGTAGCGGTAACTGGGGTCCTTGGCGGAACCGACCAGTGCGGCGATGGTGCATGCCAAGAAGGGCTGCGCACGGCGGCCGCCCCGGACGGGAACCTCGCGGGCACGTTGGACATAGCCGATGCCCGAGGTGTGGAGGTCGAAATATGATTTCTCGTTGGAAGTGGTGTTCATGGTGAATCTCCATTGGAAGAAGCGGAGACACACCAGGCCCACGCATGCGGGGAAGGTGCGTAACCCCGCGGTGGGTTGATAAGGCGAAAGCATCCGCCACCATCACTGGTGGCCGCTCGCGGACGGATGCGGTGCGAGCTGGCTCGGTCACGCAGTGGGAACTGCGCCGCAACCTCGATGACCGATGGTTGCCTGGCATGTCGCTGACAACGTCAGCAGCATGGGATCAGCATGGCCGGGACTCGCCCGCGCGGCAGCAATCAATCGGCATCCTGGCGCTTCCCTTTGTCCACGGCGCCCGGTGCCTGCCACAGGCACTTGGGACCGCGCAGGTGGTCGGGGGTGTCGGCGCGGGGGCGGCTGGGGCGGCTCCAGGCGCCGCCGCCGCGCGTGCCGACCAGCCGCCAGCCGGCGGCGCGCAGGCTGGCACCGCCTTCCTCTGGCAAGGTATAGGTGATCAGCCGCGTGTAGCCGAGGGCCTTGGCCACCTTCCAGGCGGCGCCATAGAGCTTGCTGCAAGCGTTCGGTGCGCCGTTGGTGCAGAGCCTGGTGACTTCGAGGGTCCAGCCGTCGTCCAGATGGCGGGCGACGGGGCGGCCGACGATGGCCACACCGCAGATGTCGTCGCTGCCGCACAGCGTGACCGCCAGGGCGAACTTCGCCCCTTGAACCTGCCGGTGGTGGCGGTGGTGCTCCTGGACGAAGGCATTTGCACAGCGTAAGGACACCGGGAACAGTTGCAGCAGCGATGGTGAGTTCGGTTGCCTGCACATGCGCATCAGTCGCCGCAGAAGCAGGCAATGGCTTCCTCGGCGCCATCGAACAGATCGCCTTGGTCGGCAGCGAAGCGCGCCAGATCGGCATAGCTGGGGCCATCGGCGCGGAACCGGGCGCCGCTGGGCTTGCTCGCCAGGTTCAGGGATTCCATGCGAATCCACCACACGGCGGCCTCGGGCCGGGCCTTGATAAGGGCCAGGCGCTGCCCACGCGGCTTGAGGAAACACAGGTCGCAGTTGCCTTCGAGCGTGCGTCCGTTCACCGTCAGCAGGTCGAGGTCGAACGGCTGTGCCTGCCAGAACGCGCTCACGTCGCGCACTGTGACGCCGGCATCCGCCAGCGGCATGCACATGGTCTCGTGGGTCGATTCGGTGGAGTGGCCGCGCGCACGAATCTTGGAGACGCGTCGCTGCTCATCGGCGCGGATGCCGATCATCTGGTCCCAGTCCGTCCATCCCAGATGCCGCAGGAAGCGGTGCATCGGGCGAATCTTCAGGCTGGTCGTGCAGCCCCGCGCAACGGGATTGGGCAGGTACTGGCGTTTGCGGATCAGCGCCTCGAACGGCTCGCCCTGGCGGCTGGCCCGATCGAAGTCGATCAGAGCGAAGCCCGGTTCCATGGGCACGTATTCGAGCCAGCGGATCGGCACCTGCCAGTGCTCGGCGCAATCGCGCACAAAGCGCAAGGTCGCTTCGACTTCCTTGCCCGTGTTGGCGAAGCAGACCACGGTATCGGCAGGCAGGCCGCCATTGGTCTGCAGCACGCGCCAGAGCATGTAGGCGCTCGTGCGCCCGCCGCTGAAGCTGATGCAGGTGGGCTGGGTGATCTTGAACGGGTCGTGCATGCGTCGTCTCCAGTGGCATGCCGGCGGGCTGGCCGGCGAGGCAGGCCTTGGCGGCCGGAGACGAGCGCGCACGCGGGGACATAGCCGCTGTGCGGAGGAAAGAAAGCCCCCGGGGAACCGGGGGCTGAGCAGGACGTGCTGCTGCTTTAAACGGGAGGCACGACCTCCAACGACAAGTGGGTGGCGGTGGCCGACAGCATCAGATCGTCCGCTGTGTGCAAGATGCGGGTGAATACGCCGTCCTTCGGGTCGAAGTACTCGGCGAAGTCGTCGCCGCCCAGCTCGCGTTGGGCGAGGAACCACCAGTCATCGAACGGATCGGTATCCGGGTCGCAGCCGACTGCATAGGCCAGCAACTTCTGGCGTCCGTCCGGGCGGCGTTCCTCGCGCTCGGCGAGGATGTACACGCCTTGGTCCTTGACGAGGACGGCTCGGCACTGGTTGGCGATCGCTTCGGTCAACACAGGGCGCAGGTCGGCGCCCTTGAATCGCAGTGACATGGTTGAAATCTCCTGTACGGATTAGAGAAAAGGCTCTCCACCGAATGGATGGAGAGCCTGTGCGGCACTTGGCCGGATGGACTGAACCGCCGTGGCGGGAACCTTGGGTCAGCCGTGGAGTTGCCTGGCTTCGTTTCGAGGCGTCATGCCGGCACCGCTTGGCGCTGCCGGGGAGCCTTGGTGTCGATCACGCTCACGTCGATCAGGCGCCAGCGACCATCGTCGATGAGCCGCTCCAACACTGCGCCAAGCATGTCGAAATACACCTCGTCGTACCGATCGACCAATTCGCCATCGCGGTGAAGTTCCACCACGTAGGCGTCGCCGCCGCGGTCGTACAGCACCGTGACGCGACCCTTGAACTTCGCGGTCGAGGTCGTGAAGCTGATCGCCGGAGGCGTCTCGATGATCTTGGATGGCTTGGGATCGACCCAGGTGAAATCCCGTGCACCTGCATCGACCAGCATGTGGGTGATCCGCCGGAAGCCATCGGGCGCCGGCATTTCCTCCAGTTGTTCGATGAGCTGGCCCAGTTCCATGCACTGCGGCTTGGGGATGGGCAGCTTGGCGGGCGCGGAGCCAAGGATGTGCGTCTTGACGGTGTAGGGAATGCCGTCGGACGTCATCTCCGTGCGCTCTTCCGGGGTGTCCGCGCGCAGGCCGTCGAAACGGCGCCGTGCGTAGGGTTGGACACGCACCTTGGCGCCTTCGCTGGGAACAGAGGTCACAAGGTTGGGATCGAGCACGGCGAACTCGGATGGCTTGAGCTTGACGACGATGGCATCGTCAGTCGCCGCGACCACCTTGCCGTCGAAGGGCTGGGGATCGATGGCGAAGCCCAGCGTCGAGGACTGCGGCTGATCATCGAACACGCGGTACTTGAACGACCGCACGTTGCGGGGCACATGGCCTGCGACAAGCGAAGGCATCAAGGATTTGATGAGGGAACGGTCCATGGGAATCTCCTTGAGGAAGGACAAGGGATTCCCGCCCGCAAGGGAGAGATCCCTTGTGGGTGGCGTGGATGGACGCGGAACGTCCGATAAGAAAAAAGACCAGCACGGTTTCCCGCACTTGCAGCCTTGAAGGTCTCGGCTGTCTGGGCATGTGTCGGCAACGCCGACGAACATGGGGCAAGGATGGCCTCGGAATGGGCGGCTCACCCGCATGAAACGGCACCGCGCCGCACCCGGTTTCCTGCGCTGCGGGCAAGAAAAAGCCCCTCGAAAGGGGCTGGATGGATCAGGCTTCGTACACGAAATAGTGTTCGCGCTGACGTGGAAAGAACACGTGCTTCCACGTGTCGCCGCTGGTGTTGCCACCGTCGAAGACGACCATTTCGTAGTCGTCAATGTCGCTGTCCACCAGGTCGGCGCTGGCGATATGGCGCATGTGTAGCATGCCTCTCGTGCGCTCGAATACCAGGATCTGGCCGATGGCGTCGTCCTGGCTCATGGCGTTGACGCAGGCTCCGAGCTGGTGCTCGAAGTCGGGTGCATGCGAGATGAGGTCGGGGAACATGAGGTTGCTCCTATGAAAATGGATCAGCCCAGCTCCGGGTGGGAGACGGGCTGACATGGGGGAGAACAAAGAGGCAGAATGGTGCGTGGCGCGACTGCTAGGACTCGGCCAGCGGCAAGCCCAGTAGCGCGGGCGCATCAGCGTCGAGGATGAGAATGCGCACATCGGCCTGGCCAGCCAGTTCAAGGATGTTCGCCAGGTCGTCCGGCATGCCCTTGTTCCGGTGCTCTTGTCGAAGCTGCTCCGCGCCGATGCCCTCGGCATGCTCCAGGTTCTGGTCCGTCCAGGGCGTGGAAATCAGCTTGACGCCGATCGCCGGGCTGTACGGAACCCGGAAGGCGATGAACAGAAAGGCCTCCGGCGTGGCGAGGTCTGCCAGGTTGGCGAGGTACTGGCCGGTTTTCCGGCTGATGTGCGCGCTGCTGATTTCCCAGCATCGGCTGTAATAGCCGGTCTCGAAACTCAACCGCTGCACCACGTCTCGCGCGGCTTCGGCCGAATAGGTGTCACCGACGTGGATCGGGCGGCCGTCGAAGTCGTCGCCATGAATGGCATAGACCACGGCACCAACTACGCCTTCGCTGACGCCTTCAACAGCATTGCATTCGGCCATCAGTTCGGCGCTGACAGGTTCAGTGCCATTCCTGACCACCGCGAACTCGCTGGTGACGATGCAGGGGGAAGAAACCAGTTCCTCATCGGAGAGGTGCTGTTGGCTCACGTGGATGGTTCGCCAGACATGCGGGCTTCCGTCCTCGTAGCTGATGGACAGCGTGCGGACGATTTTCAGATTCCAGTAGCCGCGGACAAAGGGATTGGGATTTTGGGACATGGGATTTCTCCAGATTGAATAATGGAGCCAATCCCCGCCACCGGGAATTGGACCCCGGTGGGTTGAAAGTGAGAAAAGCGTCAGGCAGCACTGATTGATGGCCTTGGGCCAATCAGCGCTGGGTACGGAAGGAAAATCGAGGGACATGGCCGCGTAGGCGCATGTCCCTCACGGGCAGTGAACGAAGAGGCGGAGATGTGCCGGAAACCGGCTCACCAGCCGTTGTAGTTCACCAGGAGGTCGGCGATGACCTTGCGGCGTTGCAGATCGAGACCGTCGAAGTCCGACAGTCCGTTGAAGTGGCAGCGCTTGAGCATGGCACCGCCCTCGCGCGCGTTGTAGAAGCTGACCATGGCGGACAGGAACATGCGTTCGCCGCTGCTCAGGACGCCGAGGGCATCGTTGAGCTGCATCATGTTGGGACGCAGATCCCACTTGCTCTTGGCCTGGTTCAGACCTTCACGGGTGCCGTCACCGAACCATTCGGGGCCAGCGATCTCGACACCGCGCTTCCAGGCCTCGAAGAAGGCTTGGGGCGCGGCAGCGAAATGCTGTTCTTCCCTCATGATCTGATCGACGACTTCCCGCGGCAGTAGCTGATTCATGACGTGATTCCTCCAGTTGGATCAGGGAATGGCGAGCTGGGACCAGCCGCCTCTTTCGAGGGCACGTTGAGCCGCGGCATAGCTGCGGAAGTACTCGCGGGATTCCCGCGAAACGGGGCCTTCGGTATCGCGCGTGCCGATGTAGTGACCGGCGGCGCTTTGCAGGACTTCGAGCGGCAGGAACTTGCCGCAGTAGGTCAGGGCCAGTTGGCCGAAAGAGGCTTGCTGGGACATGGACGGGCTCCTTGGAAAAGCGGGGCCTCGTCCCTCACGGGATGGCAGCTCCCGCACGCGGTTGATAAAAAGCATCGACGTCACGGGGACGCGCGTCCGCAGACTTGATGCGATGCGGACTGGTGGGCAACGCGGGAGAGACCCGCGGCAGCCTGGAACCCTGGCTGCAGGCATGTGCTGACGAATCAGCGAACATGCGGACAGCTTCGTGCGCGGGCCGTGCCGCGTCAGTTGGAAAACGGCATCCGGCCCAGCCCCGATTGATGGGCGCCGGAAAAAAGAAGCCCCGCATCGAGTGCGGGGCTGTCAGGAGGGGGCGTCGGCGCTGGGTCAGGAGGGCTTGTCGCCCAGGACATGCTGCTTCCACAGGTCAAATGCCTGCTCGGGCGGAAGCTCGGCGAGAATGACGATGGGTTGGGCCTGTCGGGCGCGCAGCGAAGCGAAGTACGCTTTGCGGTCGGCGATGGCCTTGAGCTTGATGCCCTTGATGAACAGCAGTTTGCCGTCCTTGATGAACAGCACCTTGTTGCCGATGTCGCGGTTGAACGCGGCTCGCACCTTGCGCTCGGCGTGCATGGCATCGGCCAGTTCATCGATCAGGAAGTCGAGCGTCATGTCGATGTAATGAGGGTCTTCACCCTCGTGGCCGAGGTCGAGCGGTGCAGGCGGCAGGCCCTTGGCGAAGGCTTCGGCCTGCGCCAGCAGCGCCGCCTTGCCATTGAGCGCGTGGAGGAACGTCGAGCCGCCGTGGCCGTCGTTGCGGGCCTCGGCGATGGGAGTGCCGTCGAACACGACGGTGGCGCTGAAGCACATCGTTTCCTCGCTGGCGAAGTCGGCCACCTTGAGGTTCTTCAGCGTGATGCGGTCTTGCTTGGTGATGTTATCCATGGGAAGTCCTGAAATCGACCGGGTGGCGACATGCCCCCGACGGGACGTGGCGGCCATCCCGTGGGTTGAAAAAAAAAAGGAGGCATCGATGCCCCGGTGGGCAGCGTTCGCCGGTGAGATGCCGAGGCGAACTGGTGGGTGGCGCGGGTAGAACCCACGGCAGCCTGGACACCCCGGCTGCTGGCTGCTGCCGACACGTCGGCAATGCAGGAGGAAGAATGGCGTAGCCCGCTGGCGACGTCGTGCATCAATCCGGAGCTGTCGATCCCGTCTTGTGCAGGCACTGCACCAGCCGCTGGCCAAGCCACGCAACGCACGGCACCGCCATGGAATTGCCGATTGCCTTGTAGCGCGGGGCGTCTGCGGCGGGCTTGCCGCGATAGAGGACCAACGTGTAGTCGTCGGGCATGCCTTGCAGCCGCTCGCATTCCACGGGCATTAGCCGCCGCACCCGCCAGTGCGCCCAATCTCCGGGGCCGGGGTCATTCCAGTCGTACCGGAAATGCGCCTCGAAGTCGTGTGCCAGCACATGGGGCTTGTCAGCGCCGCCGCCGCTGGTGCGCAGTGCGTCCGATACGCCGCCGCCCAGTTCTGCGGTAAGACCCTGCTGCCGTCCCCGCAGGGCAACGCAGGCCACCATCGGCACGCCATAGCCCGGCTTGCCGTTGGAAAGGACGGTGCAAGCTACCTGCCCATGGCCCGACTCGAAACGCACTTCGCCGCGGTTGTTCTGCGCGAAGGCGATGGCGGGCACGACACCGGCGTTCGCATGGCTGTTGCGGTGCCCACCTGCACGCAGCGTCGGAGCCCGATCCATCGTGGCATCCGCGCCGCTGCCCTGCGCGGTGAAAGCGATGATCGGCACACCCTTACCCGTACCGTCTTCGCTGCTGCCCTTGCCGCCGTTGGCAGTGTCGAGGGTGTGGGCGATGCTGCCGGCGATCGACTGCACCATGAACGTCTCCGTGCGGATGTCGTGCTTGGGGCCTGCGGCCATGAGACATGCCGCCACATCGACGGGACCGGTGCCGCCACTGAATCCGAAGGTCGTCGTGACCGTGCCGTAGGGCTGCTTCAGTCCTGCGTATCCGCCTGCTGCTTCAGCACCCGATCCAGCAGCACGGGCAGCTTCTTGCCACGGCGCGCTGCCCGCAGAAGAATCCCCGAGCAGGCCTGTGCGCTCAAAAAGTACTTCGACGGGATCGAGGCCATCTCCACCACTTGCCACAAGAAACACACGCTTGCGGCGTTGGGCGACACCGAAATATTGAGCGTCGAGCACGCGCCAGGCGATGCGGCGCCGGGGTCCAGACACACAACCTGCGTGCGCCCATTTTTCCCCTGGCGGTTGGAGCGCACAGCCTTCTCCGGCCAGTGCGCCCAGGAAATGCCCGAAGGCATTGCTGCGGTCGTTGAGGACGCCGGGGACGTTTTCCCAGACGAGGGTTGCCGGCGGGCGGCGGTCTTGGTGGCGGGTTTGGTCGATGGCATTTGCAAGCTCCACATAGGCAAGGGTCAAGGCGCCGCGCGGGTCATTCAGTCCCTGGCGCGCGCCGGCTACGCTGAACGACTGGCACGGTGTGCCGCCGACCAGGATGTCGGGCGCCGGCACGGTGCCGGCGCGCACCTGGCGGGCGATCGCAGTCATGTCGCCCAGGTTGGGCACGTGGGGGTAACGATGGGCGAGCACAGCGCTCGGGAACGGCTCGATCTCAGCGAACCACGCAGCTTCGAGGCCGAGGGGTTGCCAGGCGAGGCTCACGGCCTCGATGCCGCTGCACACGCTGCCGTATAGCAGCGGCGCGTTGCGCGGCCTGCCGCGTGTTGGGGGGCAAGGATGGGGGTTCATGTCGGGTCTCCTGTTCGTGTGGCCCAGGGCCGTTGGGCGGGGGGCCGGGACGTTGATGGGCAGGAGAAAGGCGCCGAAGGCCCTGCGGCCTTCGGCTCGGGAGGAAAGAGGAACCACCCGTGGGCTGATTGGCAGGCCCGGTCGTCGCTAAAACCGTCTGCTGTCAGCAATCACACCCGGCCCATGTCGTGGCTGGGGCCGGCATCGTCTGGCGCACATCCGCGCACAAAGGGAGCCCGTTTTTGCGCCGGCGGGCACCGGCACCGAATACCGCTGACCACGAAGGGTCTCCGGGTGGCTCGTGCAGTTCGACAAGCCATCGGGAGACCCTTCGCAGTGGGCGGAAGAAATGCAGATCAGCAGAACGCGCGGGATGCGGTTCGCGGAGAAGCTACCTTCAGGTCCCGTGGCCGGAGCGGCCAGGCGGGACGCGCACACGGATCAAGAAGGCGTTGCGCGCTGGGCGTCCCGCAGGGCGTGCGGGACAAGGGCCACGCCGCCGATGGCGGGCACGGCTCACGGGGAACGGGGTCGGGTCAGGAACCTTTGCGGCCGCTGCGGCGCGGGCGCGAGGCACCGCGCTTGGACGTGCCGGATTCGACCGGCAGCGTGCCTTTGCAGTCGGGGTAACGACTGCACGACCAAAACGGGCCGCTCTTGCCGCTGCGCTGACGCGTGGGTGCGCCGCACTGCGGGCATGCCGGCCCTTGGGGAATCTTGATGGACAGGGACGCGCTGCCGTACTGCGCGATCAACTGCGAAATCCATGCAGCCTGCTTTCCGATGAATACGTCCAGCGTGAGCTGTCCGGCTTCGATCATGTCGAGCGCCTGTTCCCAGACGGCGGTAGTGCCAGGGTCGGCGATCGCCGCGGGCACGGCGTCGATCAGGGTGAAAGCAGCATCGGATGCGCGGATGGCACGCCCCTTCTTCACGATATAGCCGCGTGCGATCAGGCCGCTGATGATGTTGGCTCGCGTCGCCTCGGTCCCAATGCCGACCGTATCCTTGAGCTTCTGCTTCAGGCGCGGGTCTGTCACCAGCTTGGCGACTCCCTTCATGGATTTGACAAGTTCGCCCTGCGTGTACGGCCTGGGTGGCAGCGTCTTGAGCGCCTTCAGATCGACGTTGGCCACCTGGCATGTCAGGCCCTCGCGCAGCGCGGGAAGTACCTGGCTGCGCGCGGCAGCGTCGCCGTCCTCGTCGGGCTGAGGCTCGGTCAGTACCAGACGCCAGCCCTTCACCACGACCTGCTTGCCCGTGGCCGCCAGTTTCTGCTGGCCGCAGGCTAGGTTCGCCACAGTGCGATCGAACTCGTGGTGAGGGAGGAACTGCGCAAGGTAATGCGCCCGGATCAGCCGGTACACGGCCAACTCCTTCTCGCTCATGGCCGAGAGGTTCGCCGGTTCGAGCGTCGGGATGATGCCGTGGTGCGCTGTTACCTTGCCGTCGTTCCATGCACGCGAGCGCTGGGAGCGATCGAGCTGGTCCATGATCGGGCGCAGCGAGGGATCGGTC
This sequence comes from Diaphorobacter sp. J5-51, assembly GCF_001023515.1. NCBI lineage: Bacteria > Pseudomonadati > Pseudomonadota > Betaproteobacteria > Burkholderiales > Comamonadaceae > Diaphorobacter > Diaphorobacter sp. J5-51. The sequence goes on from NZ_JSYI01000127.1 coordinate 24,778, forward strand.
TTGAGCAGACTGTCGAGAACCGTAGGCACCTCGGCGAACATGCTTTCGGGCAGGTAACCGGAATCCGAGCGCGGGTACGTCGTGGCTTTGTGCGTCTCGTACAGAGCCTGGGCGATCTCCAAGGTTTCCTGCACGTCCAGCCCGAGCTGCTTTGAACACACTTCCTGCAAGGTGCCCAGGTCGAACGGCAGCGGCGGGCCTTCGCGCACGCGCTCGGTCTCAACCGACACTACGTGGGCGCTGCGCGCAGCGCGGATCTGCTGCATGGCCTGCTCTGCGACCGGCTGCTGCAGGCAGCGGCCTGCGTCGTCGGTGCAGGCATCGGGTGGAACCCAGTGCGCGGAGAAAGCCTGGACACCTGCGGACAGGGAAACGTCGATGGCCCAGTACGGCACGGACACGAAGGCCGCGATTTCGCGGTCGCGGTCCACCACGAGCTTGAGCGTCGGGGTCTGCACGCGGCCGACCGACAGCACGCCGTCGTAGCCCGCTTGTCGCCCCAGTACTGTGAACAACCGGCTGAGGTTCATGCCAACGAGCCAGTCAGCCCTCGATCGCGCCAGCGCCGAGTAGTACATCGGCAGCGTCTCGACCGATGGCCTGAGCTTGCCCAGCGCGGCGCGGATGGATGCATCGTTGAGTGCCGATAACCACAGCCGCTCGATGGGGCCACGGTAGCCGCACAGTTCGATGATCTCGCGGGCGATCAACTCGCCTTCGCGGTCGGCATCGGTGGCGATGACAAGCTGGGTCGCCTTCGCCAGAAGCGCCTTGACGACCTTGAATTGCGTGGCGGTCTTCGGTTTGACCTCGACCCGCCAATGCTGGGGAATGATGGGCAACTGTTCGATGGACCAGCGCTTCAACTGCTCGTCGTAGGCTTCGGGCGCAGCGGCTTCTACGAGATGGCCGATGCACCAGGTGACGGTGACGCCGGAACCGTTGAGACAGCCTTCACCGCGCTGGGTGGCGCCGAGAATCCGGCCAATGTCTTTGCCCTGGGAGGGCTTCTCGCACAAGAACAGCCGCATATCCGTTCATCCGATTCCCATGGTTCATGGAGTTGCTGGGATCGAGGATGCCGAGCACCACCGGGGGCAGCAGCAAACAAGCGGCACGCGGCGGCGACCGCTTTCACGGGATGGAAGGGCTTGTGCGGGAATGGCGAGTGGCCGGAGGTATGCGGTTCGGGAGCGGCGATTCGCGGGAACGCGTGGAAGTCGGTGGACGTTGATGGAGCTATCCCCTGGGGATAGCTCGCGGCGCATGGAGGGCGGCGAAGCACTGCGGCAGCCGCCCTCCATGCCGGGTCACTTCCGGCGCTTCGTCTCTTTCGGCGCCGTCGATTCCTGGGTGGCCTGGGGCTTCGGCTCTGCCTCCTGTGGCTTCGGACTGAGGGCCACGGACTCGATGCGGTACGGCAGGATGCCGACACTGCGCGCGTTGACCTGCCAAGTCTCGCGCGGCTGATCTTCGTTGTCCGTCCAGGGGTCGCGCTCCATGCGGCCGACGACCAGCACCCGCATGCCCTTCTGGTAGAGCTGCTGCCAGCGGTCGGCGTCGTGGTGCCAGATTTCCACCGGCGCCCAGAAGCCGCCGCGGTCCTCGAACTCGCCGCCTTTGGTGGGGATGGGGTTGTCGAAGTACACGTTCAGCCGGAGCAAGCGGCGAGGATCGTCGTTGCCATTGGGGAATTCGCGGTACTCAGGAGGCGATCCGATGTTGCCCTCGCCGATGAAATGGGTGCTCATGTTGCAATCTCCGTGGTGGTTGAAATACCCGTGCCTCGTTGGGCTCGGGCGCGTGCTCGGATGGCTGGCGCAATCACCGATCGCGCACTGCGGCAGGGACGGATGCAAGCCGGCGCAGGTAGGTGTTGTCCGCCTGCGCGGCCTTGCTGGCGCATTCCTGTGCTTGCCTGCCCAGGGTGTGCAGCAGGCTGATCTGCATGTTCAACGTGATGCGCTGCAACTCGATCGCGTGCAGATCCGCCAGCAGGTTGACCGGTGTGCTGGTGCTCACCATCAGCTCCTGCCACAGGGCCACGCCCATGGCCGATCGATCGTGCTTGCGCCAGCGAAGAAAGGCTGTGCCTGCGCCAGTGGTCTGCTGGGCCAGCTCGACGGGAAGCAGGTGGAAGGGATGCCCGCACGCCTGTGGCAGCACCTGTCGCTGCGCCAGGGCAATCAACTCGTCGCGCATGGCGAAGCACTGGCTGGCCCAGGCCTCGAAGTCCCCCTTACCTTTAAAAGGCTTTAAAAGGCCTTTTAGAGAGGCCGCGTGTTCCAGCCGCATGAAGGCTGGCTGTTCCAGACCACGGAAGTAGCGAGGTTCGCGGTTCGGGTCGCTCATGCCTGTTTGTCCTCGCCGGTGCTGGCCTCGGCTGGATCGGCGGTAGTGCCTTCGTCGCTGGGAGGTGCGGCTGCGGCAGCGCTATCACTGCGCTGTTGCAGACCGCGGCGCACGACGGGCGGCGCAAACTTCGAGCGGCGAGCGCCTTCGAGCACGTCCTGCGGCAGGTTGCCGAACTTCTCCAGCGCCGCCCGCGCTGCGGCGTTCTTGGCCGCGAAGTCGTCGCGGGTGCATCCCGAGTAGCGGTACTGCTGCGCCAGGCTGAACAGGCTGCGCAGCGTGTGGGCACCTTCGTTGAGCCAGCGCTCCAATGTCGAGCGATCGATCAGTGCGGTGTGATGGGCGAGGATCAGCTTGCGGGCGATGTCGTCATAGTCGGCCAGGAGATAGACCGCGGCAAAGCCAAGCTGCGCGTTCACGAACAAGGGGAGCTTCACCGGTTGCACGTTGAGGTTCTCGCCCAGGCTCAACGCCGCAGGCACGCCCGCCAGAGCTTGGTCAACCTGCTCGCGCAGCGATTGCAGCGTGGTCTTGGTCTGGTCGAGCTTTTCCTCGATGCGCAACATCCACCAGTCGCTGTACGGGTCGTCCTGTTCCGAGCCGCGCTTCATCTTGTTCATCACGGCGATGTAGCCGTTCAGGCCGACGATGCCGGGTCGCCCCTCGGCGGCGGCGCGGCCATGCCAGATGCGCGAGGCGTGGTGGGTGTGAAGCGTCAGCGACATCGCGCTGCGCAAAGAGCCGAGATTGAGTTGCAGGGGTTCGTTGGTTGCCATGGTGTCCGCTCGCTTGGGAAAAGGAGCGGTCAGGATCGGCACGCAGCGGAAGGCAGTCAGTCAACAAACCGAAATGAACCGGTCCCCGGTTGTCGTGGCAGTGGCGGCCCGTATCGCGAGCTATCCCCAGGGGATAGCTCCATCAACCGCCATGGAGCGCTGCTCGCGCAGAGGGCGCGGGTCGCTCATGAAACCGACGCCATTACGGCCCCGTGGACGGAAGTGCCATGCCGCGCCTGTCGGCGTTACAGCTTGTAGTACATCTATCCCCTGGGGATAGCTCTATTGACGGCCACGGGCGTCTGTTTCACGGCCTTGTCGCCCGTAGCGCTCAGCTTTTGCGCAGAAGATCGCGCAGCCGGTCGATGTGCTGCCGGGCCACCTCGGGAGGAACCACATTGCGTGGTGGCTCAGGCGATGTATCTCGTGCAGGGGCAGGTGGCGGTGTTGACCCGGCCTGCTTGGCCCATGCGTTGAACTCGCCACGGATGGCGCGTTGGATGATGCCGAACAGGTAGCCTGCCGGGTTGCGGATGATGCTGCCACGACAGCGATCCGCCCATTCGTCCAGCACGGCCTGGCGTAGCGGGGCATCGACCTGCTGCAATGCCACCATGGCGCCGGCCTGCTGTTCATCTTTCAAGCCGAGAAAGCGATCAGGCAGACGAACTCCCGGCATCGCGCGCACCTGCCCACGCTCACGCGCGGTAGTACGTACTTCATTAATACGACTACTACGTACAGTACGGTCCTGCTTCGGATTCCGAAGAGCGCCGTCTGCTGCGTGTTTCGGCCCTGCTTCGGAATCCGAAGAGGGCCGATCAGAATTCCGAAGAAGGCTCGGCGCCCCTTCTTCGGAATCGTGAACCGTGTCCTCCTGTGGATAACTCTCTTGCGTCCCGATGCCCTGGCTGGCGAGGCGTTCGGCAAGGACCTGCAGCCGCGAGGGCAGCGTGCGGCCGGACAGCAACGGGTCTTCGGCGATCTCCTTGAGGGTGTGCAGACCCACGACCTGAACGGCCTTGGCCGAGTGGCCCAGAGCCTGGCTGACGAGCTGCAAGTAGTCTGCGTCGAGCTGCATCGCCTCGAATGGAGTCAAGGGCTCGTCGTGCAGAACATAGAGGTTGCCGAGAATACGGCCGGTCTTGGGGTCGCGTCTGCGCCGCACGAGACTCAACCAGCGTGTCAGGCGCAACAGCGTCAGCGCGCGTGCGACGGTCTCGTGGGAGGCTTGTCCAGCGCAGGGTGTTGATGCGAGCCATGGCCGAAGTTGCTCATATGTCGGAAACGCAGTGACGCCATCCTCGTTGAGCATCATCCGAAACACTTGCCACGCATTGCGCTCCAGCGGTGTCAGGCGTCGGTCGAGAAAGAGCCGCCGCGGCACGCTCTCGTGACGATTGCCGCTGAAAAGGAAACCGTCACCAGATGTTGACCCAGGCGACGGTGCAGATGCAGGTGCGGATGCGGGCGCCCGGGGTTTGGGCGCAAGGTCTTTCAGCGCGCTGTCGAACAGATCAGCGAGGGCGACGGGGCCATGGCGTGATGCTCGTGGTGCTGAGTCATCCACGGCCATAACTCAACCCAATCCTTGATCGATCCAGCCTTTGATCGCAGCCCAGACCACCGACAGCGGCAGTTCCATGCCTTCGGCGAGGTCCATTGCCGCATCAAGGACCGAGGTTTCGTCCTCCAGATCGACATTCCTGCTGTTGGTCACGGCCTTCCAGCGCCGCCACAGTTCCGTGTCCTGCTCCTCGTCCAGAACCGGATGGCGCCCCTTGCGTTTGGGCAGACCGAGAACTTCGCGTCGTAGCGCGACTTCCTGATGCGTAAGCCCGTAGAAGCGACTCACCATTTCCGTACTGGCGCCCAGGCGCAGCATGCGATCGACGGTGGCGATCTCCTTCTCCACGTCCTGCGCCTGCTTGAGCAAGCGTCGGAGCACTTCGCGGTTCACGGAGACAGAGCACCAGGAGACGTTGGCATTGGCCAATACGCTGATCAGCGCTGGATGCTTGAGCGCATCCAACTCTTCCTCCCCGAACCCCATCGCCTTGCATCGACGCAATTGGCCGTTGCGCAGGTCGTAGAGCGCCTGGGCGAGGACGGCCTGATTGAGTGGGTTCGGTGCGGACATGCTGGCATCCCTCGCTCAGGTCCCAGAACCGACAGCGCCGGCTTCCAGGTCCAGTAGGCGTCGGGCCAACCGCAGCAGTCGGAACAGCTTGACCAGCGCGGTGTCGCTCAATCGCAAGGCCGCATCGTCCTGGCCGTGCAGCAGTGCCGGCAGGTCGGTGACGATTTGCCCGCTGTCCAAGCCGACGTCGGCCGGCGGCTGACCGGCCAGAGAAACCAGCAGCGCGAGCACGGCGCGTCCCAGGGGCGACGAAGGCCGGGCCTGGGCGCGGCACGCGAACCCGATGCCATCGGGACGATCCGCGACGTACTCGTCCAGCTCGGCCTCGCCTGCGATCTCGCGCGCGAACTGCGCGATGTGGATGCGTAGCCGATCGGGCGTATCCAGTCCAGGGTCGATATACCAGATGTCCGAGATGGGATAGAGGCCACCGGCCTGCACTGGAATCGACTGCAACACGTTGGCTGAGAAATCGGGCGGTAGCGCATCGCCTAACTGATCGGCGACCATGCGCTGGATGGACTGGAGCCGCTCCGTCGTTGGTGCCGGGGAGATGATGTGCTCCTGAAGCAAATCGCCGACCCCTGCCGTAGGGCTAGCCGCGGAGGCCTCCCTCGGGGCCGTGTCGTCCTCGCGCCGCGTGGGCGCGGCCGCTGCATGGCCTGGACGTGGTGCAGGCGTGATAGTGGATGGTGCTGATTCAACCGGCGGTCGCGCGATGGCCCCAGGCTCAGGCAATGCGGGCGGCGCTGATGGCGGCGTCGGGTCGCTGACCAACGCACGGTGACGGCTCTCCGATTCGGTCAGGTCCAACGCCAGTACGTCGTAGTCGATGCCCAGCAATTCGGACATCTGGCCGATCAGCTCGTCTTGCACTCGCTGGGGCGAAAACTCGTCAGCCTGCGTGTCGAATTGCGACAGCACTTCCTGAAAGAAGCCGTCGAAATCCAGAGGAAGAGAGCGGCCTTTGGCGTACTGCTCCCAGGTGCGTTCACAGGCCTTGCGCATGACCGATAGCCGCTCGACCTGGTGGCGGCCCAATCCGCCATAGAGCACGGTCGGGATCGCGGGCAGCAGATAGCGGACCGCATCGACCATGCGGCTGATGTGCGACTGCTGTACCGGGTAGCCATCGGCGGCCAGGCGGCGAGCCAGTTCGGACTGGCTCAGCGTGGCGCCGCTTTCCTCTTCGTAGAACTCACGCGCTTTCTCGACGCCGAGGGCTCGCTCGATGAACGTCAGCCCGCCGCGTAGCTCGTTCTCCGCAAGGTGCCCGGTCAATGCGACGATCTCGCCACGTGCGGGCCAGGGGCGGAACAAGCACGATATGCGGAAGAATCGCTCGTCCTTGGTCTCCGACCAGAGTTCACGCAGGATCGCCAGCCGCGTGTTGCCGCCGTTGCGGATGATGTAGTGATCTTCGCCTGGACGGCGCGTGATGGCCGGCGCCGCATCCAGGCCGCGTTCACGGATGGATGCCTTGATTTCCTCGTAGGCGGAATTGCGCTTCTTGCGTGGATCGTGATCGTAGGGACGCAACTGGTCTAACGTCACGACCATCGGCGTGTCGACAATCGGGTCGCTCAAGGCGGTGGCGGATGGACCGCTACGTTCGAACCCGGCGGCAAGCAGCTTGCCAGCCATGTCCTGGGACCTCATATCAGCCATGGCCGCATTCCTTTACGCTCGCGGCCTGGGCTTGGGCCTGGCGCTCGGCACGGCGGATCTGCGCGCGGGCGTTGAGGGTCGCCCGGTGGTCGCTCGCGGTCGAGCTGGTGTAGATCGCGGCGCAGCCGACCTTGGTGAACTTGAGGTGTCCACCCGGTGTGCGCTTGACGTGCCAGCCTTCGCTGATCGCAAATTCGATCAGGACGCGTAGCCGCTTATGGCCGCGGGCCAGTTCATGTGCGCTTGCCATGCTGCCTCCCAGTCTCAGAAGGACGCTGCGGGCGGCCGGACACGAAGGCCAATTGATCCTGCCATTGCGGGAACAACTCGCTGGCAAGGGCGCGCATGGTGTCGAGCGCGGCTGGCGCGACTCTGCCCGGTGGCTGTCGGTACTCGACGCGATGCACCGGCAGGCCGCGGGTCGCAGCGCGCGGATAGGCTTCGATAGCCGGCACGTCAGTACCCAGCACACGGATGCCGGCATGCTCCTGGAACAGGTCGCGCAGGGCCTGCTGGATCAGCCGCGCGTTGGCGGACACGGGGTGGACGCGGTTGATGAGCAGGTGCAGCGGCGGCGGTTCGATGCCGAGGTGTCGGTACGGCGCGATGTCCTCCAGCAACTGCATGGTGCCGCGCCGCAACTCGCGGGCCGCGAGGATTTCCGGGGTCACGGGCGACAGCGCAAGATCGGAGGCGAGCACGGCCATCTCCAGCAAGACGCTGCGCGCGCCCTGGGTGTCGATCAACAGCAGGTCATAGAGAGGCGCCAGCACCGGCAACAGATGGCGTAACCGCAGGCGCCCGTCCGGCGCATGCAGCAGCAAGGTGTTCAGTTCGCCTCGGTGGTCGTTGGAGAGCACCAGGTCCAGGCCCGCGATGCTCGTGCGGGACACGAGCCGGTCGAGATCGCGCTCGTTGAAGGCCAGCAGCTCGTAGATGCCACCGGGCGCGCGGTGGGCCAGTTCGTAATAGGACGACAACGTGGGCTGCACGTCGAGGTCGAGCAGCAGTACGCGCAAGCCCGCGTCGGCGGCAAGACCGCCGAGGTTGGCTGCGGTGGTCGTTTTGCCGACGCCGCCCTTGGTCGAGATGATGGATACCACCTGCATGGCGCTCTCCGTCTAGGGATAGGGAATTCCGAGGGAGAGCCGCTCAGGTGCGATTGTTGAGGCGTTCGGCGATCCATTGGTCGATCTCGACCGAATCCCAGCCCACTGCACGCACGCCCAGACGCAGCGCCTGGGGGAACTTGCCGGCACGCATCAGGTTGTAGATGTGGGCACGCTTGAAGCCGGACTTGGCCTCGACTTCATCGAGACGCAAGATGCGGCGCTCGTTGGGCGGTAGTACAGGTATCTGCGACATGGCGGTCACTCCTGAACGCTCAGTGGCGTTTGTTGGCGTGACACCTATTCAAATGTCGACTTCTGTCTCAGGCCACCGTAAATGCGGTTTCCGTGACCGCAGATTCGGGCTTGCAAATCTCAGGAAACGGCGGCCCGCAGCTTGCGGCGGGCTTGTGCAAACTTGGCTTGCAGCGTGCGATCGGTAATGCCCATGAGTTCGCCGTGATGCGCGATCATCGCGGTAGCGATAGCTTCTTGGCTATTGAAACTGGAATACGGTGTGCCCGACGGGGATTGGCCGAGCATCAGTTCCAGCATGGTGCCGATGATGTGGAGGTAGGTGGCCTCGGCCCGGTCGCTGATGGGGCATTGCGCGCAGGCGGGAATGACCGTGGACTGCTTGAGTAGCGCGTCGTGCTGTTCTTGCAGCTCGCGCATTTGGCGCTTGCACTGCTCCAGAGCGGATTTAAGGGCCAATCGCTCGACCAGCATGGCTTGGCCGGTCTCCAGGGAGATGACGGGATGGGCGATGCGTTCGCTGCGAGAGAAGAGAAAGCCGGGCCGCTGCTCGGGGTAGTGCTGGCGCATCCAGCGCTTCAGATCGACGTGGCGAACCGTCAGATCAAGGGACTCGATCAGTGCGGTATCGCGTGTTGTGATGCCGTTCTGCCCGAAGGGCAGTTCCCCATTGAGGATGCCGTCGTAGATTCGGTCGGTGTATAGCCGCAGTTCGCCCCAGCGCGGGCAATCCAACGACTGTGGCAGATTCCTTGGCGATAAAACCGAGGCCAGGATCACCTGCTCGTATCGCAGCAGCCCAGCCCAGCGGATGGACGCTTCGATCGGGCGGTAGAACACCTTTGATGTTGGTGCATCATTCTTGTTCTCGTGCATGCTCCGTCTCCTTCCAGGAGAAGAACTACATGGCCGACTCCTTTGACGCCGACCCCGTGGTCGGGCAGTTGTCTGTGTAGGAAACGAGCCCCGAGGCCCGGTCCGTCATGGGTGCTTGAGCACTTCTCACCAGTGCGCTTTTACCGGTGGCTGTCATGTGCCCAATGTGCAAAAATTCATCGGCCGCTAGAAGGTCGAGCATCGGGACGTAGGCTCGACAGTGACGCTCACGCTATCAGCGTCGTAATAAGTTGCGGATTCTGCAAACCTGTCTCGGTATGGCCTTATATGCCAGCGGTTTCACAAGGCGCGACGGGGATGGTGGTCGGTGTCCAGGGTCTAGGAAAACGTAGCGAATCCACGCCTGTCATACCCGCCCAGGCATCCTGATATAGCGATAAAGAATCGCGCCCGTCGCCGACGCCGTTGGCTCGAAGCCTGTTTCGCACGTCGATGTGCGCCCTTCGACAAGCCAAATGTGGCCATGTAAACGAGCTTGCGTCAGTTCCGACATTCTCGGAAGCATCCATCGAACCGTTTCATTTTTTGGTGACGATGATTCAATAGATGTTGTATTATCGAATAATGAACGAGACCCAAGCCATATCCGCCCTGAGTGCCCTGGCCCACGCCCAGCGGCTGCGCGTGTTCCGCGCCCTGGTCGTCGCCGGCCCGGAGGGGCTCACCCCCAGCGTCCTGGCCGACCAGCTCGACGTGGCCCGCAACACCTTGTCCTTCCACCTGAAGGAGTTGTCCCATGCTGCCTTGGTCTCGATTGAGCAGCAGGGCCGCAACCTGATCTACCGTGCCGACTTCGCCCACATGAACGGGCTGCTCGGCTACCTGACCGAGCACTGCTGCCAAGGCTGTGTGTGCGAGGCCAACGCCACTTCCCGCACCTGCACCTCTGCTGAAAGGACTCTCCCATGAAGCGCTTCCACGTCCATCTGCACGTCGATGACCTGAACCGCAGCATCGGCTTCTACTCTCAACTGTTCGCCGCCCAGCCCGCGCGCATCGAGGGCGACTACGCCAAGTGGATGCTCGAAGACCCCCCGGTGAACTTCGCCATCTCCACACGCGGCAGCAAGCCCGGCATCGACCACCTGGGCATCCAGACCGACGACGCCGAGGAACTGGCCGCGTTGAAGGCTCGCGCGCAGGCCGCCGACATGGCGCTGCTCGACGAAGGCGCCACGACCTGCTGCTATGCCCGCAGCGAGAAGCACTGGATCACCGACCCGCAAGGCGTGGCCTGGGAACACTTCCACACGCTCGGCAACATTCCCGTGTTCAACGAGGCTCAGCCATCCGCGACCGGCGCGGCCGCGGCGTGCTGCGCGCCCCGCAACGAACGTGCGGCCGCGAAGCCGGCTTCATCCTGCTGCTGATCCGAGGCCCGCATGACCACAGAGACCACGTACAACGCGCTGTTCATCTGCACGGGCAACTCGGCCCGTTCGATCCTCGCCGAAGGCATCCTCAACGAGCTGGGCGCAGGCCGCTTCCGCGCCTACTCGGCGGGCAGCCATCCGAAGGGCGCAGTGCATCCGCTGGCACTCGCCACGCTGGAGCGGCTGCACCTGCCGGCGACCGGCTACCGCAGCAAGAGCTGGGACGAGTTCGTGGTGCCCGGTGCGCCGGTGTTCGACTTCATCTTCACCGTCTGCGACAACGCCGCCGGTGAGGTTTGCCCGGTGTGGCCGGGGCGTCCGATGTCGGCGCACTGGGGCGTGCCCGACCCGGCCGCCGTCGAAGGCACCGAGGAGCAGCAGCGCAAGGCCTTCATGGACGCCGCGCTGACGCTCAAGCGCCGCATCGAGCTGTTCCTGTCCCTGCCGCTGCAGCGTCTCGATGCCATGTCGCTGCAGCACGAGCTGCACAGCATCGGCACGAAGTGAGGCCAGCACGATGAGCGCGACCAGCCAAGTCCTGCGATCGGCGCAGGCGCCAGAGCCCATGAGCGTCTTCGAGCGCTACCTGACGGTGTGGGTGCTGCTGTGCATCGTCGCCGGCATCGCCCTGGGGCAGTTCGCGCCCGGCGTGTTCCAGGCCATCGGTCGCATGGAAGTGGCCCAGGTCAACCTGCCGGTCGGCCTGCTGATCTGGATCATGGTGATCCCGATGCTGCTCAAGGTGGACTTCGGTGCGCTGGGCCAAGTGCGCCAGCACTGGCGCGGCATCGGCGTGACGCTGTTCATCAACTGGGCGGTCAAGCCGTTCTCGATGGCGCTGCTGGCCTGGCTGTTCATCCGCCAGGTCTTTGCCGACTGGCTGCCGGCCGACCAGCTCGACAGCTACGTGGCCGGCCTGATCCTGCTGGCCGCCGCACCCTGCACGGCGATGGTGTTCGTCTGGAGCCGACTGACCGGCGGCGACCCGGTGTTCACGCTGTCGCAGGTGGCGCTCAACGACACCATCATGGTGTTCGCCTTCGCGCCCATCGTCGGGCTACTGCTGGGCCTGTCGGCAATCGCGGTGCCGTGGGACACGCTGCTGACCTCGGTGGTGCTCTACATCGTCATCCCGGTCATCCTTGCGCAGGTGTGGCGCCGCGCACTGCTGCGGCGCGGCCAGGCCGCGTTCGATGCCGCGCTGGCGGGCATCGGCCCGCTGTCCATCGTCGCACTGCTGCTGACGTTGGAGCTGCTGTTCGCCTTCCAGGGCCAAGCCATCCTGCAGCAGCCGCTGGTGATCGCCATGCTGGCGGTGCCGATCCTGATCCAGGTGTTCTTCAACTCCGGCCTGGCCTACTGGCTCAACCGCAAAGTGGGTGAGAAGCACAACATCGCCTGTCCCTCGGCGCTGATCGGCGCGAGCAACTTCTTCGAGTTGGCCGTGGCCGCCGCCATCAGCCTGTTCGGCTTCCATTCCGGCGCGGCGCTGGCCACCGTGGTCGGCGTGCTAATCGAAGTTCCGGTGATGCTGCTGGTCGTGCGCGTGGTCAACCGCTCACGCGGCTGGTACGAACGCGACCCGAACCCTGCCCATAGATAACCTAGGCACTTCCACCATGAGCAACATTACGATCTACCACAACCCCGCTTGCGGCACGTCGCGCAATGTGCTGGCCCTGATCCGCAACAGCGGTGAGGAACCTGCGGTCATCGAGTACTTGAAGACGCCACCCGACCGCGAGACGCTGACCACGCTGATTGCCGCGATGGGCGTTCCCGTGCGCACCGTCCTGCGCAAAAAAGGCACGCCCTACGCGGAACTGAGTCTTGACGACCCGAAGTGGAGCGATGCGCAGTTGATCGGCTTCATGCTCCAGCATCCCATCCTCATCAACCGGCCCATCGTGGTCACGCCGCTGGGCGTACGCCTGTGCCGCCCCTCGGAGAGCGTGCTGGAAATCCTGCCGCAGCCGCAGCGCGGCGCGTTCAGCAAGGAGGACGGCGAAGCCGTCGTGGATACGGAGGGGCGCCGTGTCTGAAGCCTGCTCCGATCTGCCCAACCTCGACGTCGCACTGTTCCAGCCACCCGATGCCGAGCGCCTGCTGGCACCCGAGTGGGCCACGCATGCGCCGCGTTTCCTGTTGCTGTACGGCTCGCTACGCGAACGCTCGTACAGCCGGTTGGCAGCAGAAGAAGCGGCGCGTATCTTGCGCGCGCTCGGCGGCGAGACACGCATGTTCAACCCCTCGGGTCTTCCGCTGGTGGACGATGCCCCGGCCGATCATCCCAAGGTCAAGGAACTGTACGAACTCACGCAGTGGGCCGAAGGCATGGTGTGGTGCTCGCCCGAGCGCCATGGCGCTATGACCGGCCTGATGAAAACCCAGATCGACTGGATTCCGCTGTCGGTCGGCGCGGTGCGCCCGACCCAAGGCAAGACGCTGGCCGTGATGCAGGTTTCGGGCGGCTCGCAGTCCTTCAACGCGGTGAACCAGATGCGCGTGCTGGGCCGCTGGATGCGCATGCTGACCATCCCCAACCAGTCCTCGGTCGCCAAGGCGTGGCAGGAGTTCGATGATGCCGGGCGCATGAAGCCCTCGGCTTACTACGACCGCATTATGGACGTGATGGAGGAACTGATGAAGTTCACGCTGCTCACGCGCGGCGCGGCACCGTACTTGGTGGATCGCTACAGCGAGCGCAGGGAAAGTGCCGAGGAGCTGGCCAAACGCGGGCAGCAGGCGACAGTCTGATGCGGCGCCATCCACCTAATCGAGCCGTTTGCGGCGACCTCGTGGAATGCATCTGTCATTGCTTGACCGCCCGACGGGAAAAGAGGTTCCTGGAGTTCCATGGAAGCGAGTGGATGAATCTGTTGGCGGGGACGAAAAATTAGGCTACAATCTAGGTCTTCGCTGGCCACCTCGGCGAAGAAAGTGTTTGGGAAACAACGACTTACTGCTCTAGTAAACGTCTCGTTTCCCGCTCCAAAATTTGAAAGGGAAGCTACGGCTTCCCTTTTTTATTGGTCGAAGTGCTGGTGCAAGAAGTCGGTTCGTCTGTGGTGTTGCGCAACAATGCCGGCCCCGCTACTCTGTCTTCATCGCTTGCATACCGACCGGCGCCCCGATGGTGAAATTGGTAGACACTGCGGACTTAAAATCCGCCGCTTCCTGAGAAGGGGCGTGCCGGTTCGACCCCGGCTCGGGGCACCATCTGGATTCGCTATGTCACATTACAACGCTCCCTTTGAAATCCACGTCCATGGTCAAGTGCAATTGCGTGCTGATGTGGACTTCAGTCAGCTTCAGGAAGCACTCAAGCCATTGTGGAAGTACGCTGGTGCGCGTTCTCTCGCGGATGGAGCTTCGAGCGCCTATGAGGAGGAGCCGGGCATACAGTTCGATGCCAAGGAGCACATCCTGCAGATGTGCTGGACAGTGCGTGGCGACGAAGACTTCCGCCAGTCTCTGGATGAAATGTGCATGAGTCTCAATGAATTGGCTGAGCAGGGCGCAGCCATCGAGGTGACGTTCTACGATGCCGAGTTCGATGAGGATGAGGCACCCGAGGACGAAGAGGCGCGTGATGATTTCGTGATGCTGTTTGTGGGGCCCACTCCCGCCGCCATCATGCAAGTACAACGTGACCTTCTTGTGCAAGACGTGGTCAATCTGATGGAGCGGCACTTCGACGGCTCCGAGCTCGGTGGCGTTGTCTCAGAGATTGACAAGCTCTTCTCTCAACGTTTTGATGCGCTGGTGAGCTCGCTTGAAATTGGTAAACCGCCAAGAGGTCTGGGTGGCAGCGGGCATGGCGGCGGACGCCGGCCGCGTCACCTTCACTGACGTGCTCGACAAATCTTTGTGTTGAGCACCATGGCGTGAGTTGCAGTGCTCCCCTCGCACGGTATAGAAGAGGCTGTCGACGCGTGCCCACAATAGCGTCATGACCACAACCTATTCGGATGAGCTTCTGGCACAGGTGGCGGCGCTGCCACCTTTGCCCGGGGTGTACCGCTACTTCGATGCACAGAATGTCTTGCTATATGTCGGCAAGGCGCGCAACCTGAAAAAGCGGGTCAGCAGCTACTTCAGCAAGCAGCACGGAGGCACGCGCATTGGCCATATGGTGGGCAGAATTGCGCGGCTGGAAACGACGGTGGTGCGCTCCGAGGCCGAGGCGCTCCTGCTGGAAAACAATCTCATCAAGTCCCTGGGCCCGAAGTACAACATTCTTTTTCGGGACGACAAAAGCTACCCTTATCTCAAGATCACCGGTGTCTCGGCAAAGGACGGTACGGGGGATGCTCCGGGACAGTGCTACCCGCGCATGGCGTATTACCGGGGGGCAGTGGATAAACGTCACCGATACTTCGGTCCTTACCCTGGCGCATGGGCCGTCAAAGAAAGCATTCAGCTACTGCAGAAGGTTTTTCGGTTGCGTACTTGTGAAGATACGGTGTTTGCGAATCGCACGCGTCCCTGCTTGCTGTACCAGATCAAACGCTGCTCCGCTCCGTGTGTGGGTTTGATTTCCCCAACGGCCTATGCAGCAGATGTCCGCAGTGCGGAGGCGCTGCTGCTGGGTGAAACCCAGGAACTGCTTCAAACGCTGGAACAGCGCATGCTCGCGTACGCCGAGAAGCTGGAGTTTGAACAGGCGGCTGAGGTCCGCAACCAGATCACGGCACTCGCACGTGTGTTGCATCAACAAGCGGTGGAGACGGCATCGGACAAGGACGTGGACATACTTGCCGTTAAAGTGGCTGGCGGCCGTGCCTGCGTCAACCTGGCGATGGTGCGCGGTGGCCGGCACCTTGGCGACAGGCCTTACTTTCCGGTTCACGTAGAGGAAGCGACAGGCGTCTTCCAACTGGAAACGCGCGAGGATGCCCCGGATAACCTGATGGTAGAGGAGGCTGGCGGACTCGAGCAGTCGGTGCCGGCGCAGATCCTTGCTGCGTTCATTGCGCAGCACTACCTTGGGGTACCCTTGCCACCGACACTGATCACGAGCGAGCCAGTCGACCCCGCATTGCTTTGGGTGCTGGCACAGCAGACGGGGGTGCGAGCGACAGTCGTCCACCAGCCGCGCGAACAACGGCGAATCTGGCTGGAAATGGCGGAGCAGAACGCACAGATTCAGTTGGCACGGTTGCTGGCGGAGGAGGGTTCCCAGCGGGCGCGCACGCGTGCCCTGGCGGAAGCGCTGGATCTGGAGGCAGAGAGCTTGGATGACCTCACCATCGAGTGTTTCGACATTTCGCACACTGCAGGGGAGGCGACCCAGGCTTCCTGCGTGGTTTTTCATCACCACAAAATGCAAAGTGGCGAGTACCGGCGTTTCAAAATCGAGGGCATTACCCCGGGCGATGACTATGCAGCTATGCGTCAGGTACTCATGCGTCGCTACAGCAAGGTTGCCGAAGCACAGCGTGAGGCAGGGGGAGCGGAGGTGACAAATGCCCCGCGCTTGCCGGACCTGGTGCTGGTGGACGGTGGCAAGGGGCAAGTAAGCATGGCGCGCGATGTGTTCCAGGAACTGGGCCTGGATATCTCACGCATCGTTGGTGTCGAAAAGGGGGAGGGCCGCAAGGTGGGGCTGGAAGAACTGGTCTTTGCGGATGGACGCGACAAAGTCTATCTGGGGCGAGACTCGGCTGCGCTGATGCTCGTGGCGCAGATCCGTGACGAGGCCCACCGCTTCGCCATCACCGGAATGCGCGCCGCTCGTGCAAAAGTACGCGTAGGCGGCAGCCGATTGGAAGATATACCCGGTGTGGGGCCTAAAAAACGGGCAAGGCTGCTTCAGCGCTTTGGCGGCGTGCGCGGCGTGGCAGATGCCAGCGTGGACGACCTCGCCACGGTCGAGGGCATATCTCACGACTTGGCAGAAGAGATCTATCGCGCGCTGCGCTGACCCGGTTGACGGCCCGGGGCATTGCCGCGCGTGCCACAATTGGCACCCAGAGCTTGTCAGAAATTTTGTGTGTGAGGCATAGCATGTCGACAA
>NZ_JSYI01000128.1:0-20343 GCF_001023515.1 Diaphorobacter sp. J5-51
TGTCGACATGCTATGCCTCACACACAAAATTTCTGACAAGCTCGCCTTGGGCTGGCGGAACAAGTGATGTCGTCGCTTGGCATGTCGGCCAAGCTCGTCGAACGAAACATCAGTGCGATGCGCCGCCGTCTCGACAGCGGCAATGTCGCAGGGAGTCCATCTGCATGAAGTCAACAGGCCGCAATCCATTTCAGGTCTTCCGTGACCAATGGGCCATCATGAGTTTATACGAGCGCTTCGAGCAGGTCGTCGCCCTCGTTCTGTCGGCGGTAATTGCCGTCATCATCGTGGTGTCGCTGTTCCAGCTCATCGTCATCGTCTTCACGCTGCTGGTCCTTGATGCCTTCAATCCCCTGGATCACAAGGTATTCCAGAGTGTGTTCGGCATGATCATGACGCTCTTGATCGCGATGGAGTTCAAGCATTCCATTGTGCGCGTGGCGCTGCGTCGGGACAGCATCATCCAGGTCAAGACCGTGATCCTCATCGGTCTGATCGCGCTGGCGCGCAAGTTCGTGATCCTTGACCCCGAGGCGAGCCCCGCAAAGATAGCCGCGCTGGCAGGCGCCACGCTGGCTCTGGGTGCGACCTACTGGCTGCTGCGCAAGCGCGACGACCGCGCCGCCGAGACATCTGAGCATGATCCGTCATCATCCCAATGACCCGCGCGCGGCGTTGTTGCAACACCGCTGGCTCAACCGCCTGCAGACCGGGCTGTTGATCCTGACCCTGGTCGAGATCGCAGCCGCCGCAGGAAGCCTGCTGTTCGGGGAAAGCGGCCTGTGGCTCGCGCTGTTTGCCGTTGCAGGCACGCTGCTGCTGGAACCGGCAGCCGCATCCGCCTTGACCTTGCGCCTGTATCGCGCGCGGGCCCTGCACCCGCACGAAGCCCCCGAGATTTGGGCCCTGTTGCGCGAGCTGCCCGCCCGTGCCGGTTTGCCCGCCACGCCGGTGCCGCACTATGTGCCCAGTGCCGTCGTCAACGCCTTCGCCACCGGATCGAAGCAGGAGGCATCGATCGCCCTCACCGATGGCCTGCTGCGCAGCCTGAGCCCACGCGAGCTGGCGGGTGTGCTCGTGCACGAGGTCGCGCACATCGCTAATAAGGATCTGCGTGTCATGGGGCTGGCGGATTCCGACAGTCGCCTCACGAGCCTACTGGCCCTTATGGGACAGATCGCGATCCTGCTCAGCCTGCCCGCGCAGCTGGTTGGCGCGGCGGAGGTCTATTGGCCTGGTCTATTGTTATTGGCCGCATCGCCCCAGCTGGCTCTGCTCGCACAGCTCGGCTTGTCTCGCGTGCGTGAGTTCGACGCTGACCGCCTCGCGGCGGAACTGACTGGCGACCCGCAGGGGCTGGCGTCCGTGCTGGCAAAAATCGAGCGGGTCAGCCGCTCCTGGCGTGCCTGGTTGTGGCCGGGATGGGGCAATCCCGAGCCTTCCTGGTTGCGCACCCATCCGGCAACGCAAGATCGCATCTCACGCCTACTGACGTTGGCGCCTGGGCCAGCATCAGCGTTGCCACTCCACGCGCCCCATTTCTTGCCGGAATCCGCTGTGACGCCGCGCCCACCGCGCTGGCGCCCGAGCGGGCTGTGGCGCTGATTGCCTATCAACAGGAGACTTCTCATGGCCTACCCCGACCCGTACCAACGTCCCGCGCCGGACCACTTCGTCCGGCGCTGGCTCTTCATCACCGCCTGTATTGCCGCGCTCATGCTGCTGTGGCAGTTCCTGCCCGCCATCGAGGCCTGGTTCAGTCCGCGCGAGGCGGCAGAACGCACTGTGACGGCGCGTGGCGATCTGGCGGCGGACGAGAAAGCCACCATCGAACTGTTCGAAAAATCACGCGCCTCGGTGGTCTACATCACCACCGCGCAGCTGGTGCGCGACGTCTGGACGCGCAATGTCTTCTCCGTGCCTCGTGGCACGGGATCGGGCTTCATCTGGGACGACGCCGGCCACGTCGTCACCAACTTCCACGTTATCCAGGGCGCGTCCGAAGCCACGGTCAAACTCGCCGATGGCCGCGACTACCAGGCCGCGCTGGTGGCGACGAGCCCAGCGCACGACATCGCCGTGCTCAAGATCGGCGTCGGCTTCAAACGCCCGCCGGCCGTGCCGGTCGGCACCAGCGCCGACCTCAAGGTGGGACAGAAGGTGTTTGCTATCGGCAACCCCTTTGGCCTGGACTGGACGCTCACCACCGGCATCGTCTCCGCGCTCGACCGCTCGTTACCGGGAGAAGCGGGCGGCCCGGCCATTGATCACCTGATCCAGACCGACGCCGCCATCAACCCTGGCAACTCCGGTGGGCCGCTGCTCGATTCGGCAGGAAGGCTCATCGGCATCAACACGGCGATCTACAGCCCCTCCGGCGCCTCGGCCGGGATCGGTTTTGCCGTGCCGGTGGACACCGTCATGCGGGTGGTGCCGCAACTCATCAAGTCCGGCAAATACATCCGCCCGGCGCTTGGCATCGAGGTGGACGAACAGCTCAATCAGCGCCTGCTGGCACTGACGGGAAGCAAGGGCGTGTTCGTGCTGCGTGTCACCCCCGGCTCGGCAGCACACAAAGCCGGGCTCGCGGGTGTCGAAGTCACGCCGCAAGGCATCGTGCCCGGCGACCGCATCACCGGTGTTGATGGCAAGGCGACGGACGATGTGGCCAAGCTGCTCGCGCGGCTAGACGACAGGAAGGTCGGCGATGTGGTGGTCTTGTCAGTGGAACGGGCCGGCAAATCGCGCGAGGTGCGTGTGGAGCTGCAACCCGGGAATTGATTGAACTGAACCTGTGGATCAGGCGGTAGTGCAGCGTCGCGGCGATTGAGGTTCTCAGGTCTTCGGCCAGGTAGCGTTCCGCCTCAACCTCCGTAATTTTCGGATGCGATCTGCCTATCCGAATAGGCAAGCATGCAACGCCGGAGCCTCTTGCCAATCATCGAAGGAGAAAGCGAGGCGCAATCCGCATGAGGTGGACGCAGGCCAGGAACGAGGCAAACAGGAGGCCGCATTGGAACTCAGACTACTGCGCTATTTCGTTGCGGTCACGGAAGAACTGCATTTCGCGCGAGCGGCCGAGCGCCTTGGCGTAGAACAATCGCCTGTGTCGCGCGCAATGCGCAATCTCGAAGCCACGCTCGGCGTGCAGTTGTTCGACCGCAGCGCGCACCAGACGCGACTGACCTGCGCCGGTCAAGTGTTCCTCGGTGAGTGCCGGCGCGTGCTGGCCACCGTGGAGCAGGCGGTGAGTGCCGCAAAGGCGGCGGCGCAGGGCTATCAGGGTTATCTGCGCATCGCCATCTGCGACAGCTTGGCGCAGCCCCACATTGCCACCTTGCTGGCGCGCAGCCGCGAGGAAGAGCCCGAACTGGAGATTCGCGTCTTCGAGCTGCCTTTCGCGCAGCAGCTCAAGGGCCTGCACAACGATCTGCTGGACATCGGTTTTGCGCTGTCGGACGCGGTGAGCGAAGGCCTTGTCGCCGAGCCCGTGTGGACCGATCCTCTGTCGGTAATCGTGCCCGTGCGCCACCCCTTGTTGGCGCACGCGGAAGTGCCATTGGATGAAGCCTTGAAGTTTCCGTTGGTACTGTGCCATCCGGACGCGGGATCGGGCTGCCACCACCAGATCCAGGCGGTGCTTCAAGGTGCGTCCAAGCCGCTCAAGCTGGTAGATCAGGTGACGAGCCTAGGCGTGATGCTGACTCTGGTCGGTGCTGGTTACGGCATCGGTTTCGCCATCGCTTCGCAGGTGCAGACCCTGAACCGCCCCGACATAGCTGTCCGCTCCTTGGCAGGCACGCCGCCCTTGCTGTCTACCTACCTGCTGCGCCGCCGCGCCGAGCCATCTGAGCCCATGAAGCGGTTTCTGCAGCGCGCCCGCGAGGAGTTCCGGCCAAAGGGAGATGAACCGGCCTCGTGACGTTGAGCGCTCGGGTACATTGGCTACTGCTGGCTGTCCATGGCTCGCACTGGACTTGCTCGGAGCGCGCGTTGACCAAGCGTGGTTTTTCATTCTATTATTATGTCCATCTCGGTTCGCCGAGTGCGGAAAACTCTTTATCAATCAACGAGTTAGGGGCACGATGATGTGCCCATCGCCCGCTCCAGCATTCCGGCAAGGCGTGCTGCAACGCGGCCTTCCGGCTGCTCTCCCCTCCCCCACTTTTCCACACACTAATCCGTCAGCGGGCGCAGTTTCAGCCGGCTGTCAAACCGCCGCGCCTCTCCGCTGAGGGGATCGGTAAAGGCAAGCGTGCGCGCCAGCAGTTGCAGCGGGTTGGAATAGTCCCCTTCTGGCGGGTCGTTCACCTCCGGGTAGAACGCATCGCCGCGCAGCGGCAGGCCCAGCGCGGCCATGTGCACGCGCAACTGGTGGCGCTTTCCGGTGATGGGCTCCAGGCGGTAGCGCGCCCAGGGTGACGCAACCTCCAACACGTCGATGTGCGTGCGCGCGTTGGGCGTGCCGGGCACCTCGTGCATGCGGAAAAAATGGCCGCTTTCCTCCAGCCGGCTTTCATGGATGCACGGCAGCGGCAGGTCGGCACGCCACGGTGCAACGGCCTCATAGACCTTGTGCACCCGTCTGTCGCGAAAGAGGGCCTGGTAGGTGCCGCGCGTTGCCCGCTGCACGGAAAACAGCACCAGGCCTGCCGTGTCGCGGTCGATGCGGTGCACGGGGGACAACTCGCTCAGGCCCAGCCGGCGCTTCAAGCGCACCAGCAGGGTCTGCTGCAGATAGCGGCCCGCGGGCACCACGGGCAGGAAGTGGGGTTTGTCGGCCACGAGGATGTGCGCATCCTGGTAGAGCACGGTTTCGTGGAACGGCAACTCGGGCTCGGGCGGCAGTTCGCGATAGTAGTAGTAGCGTACGCCCGGCGTGAACGCGCTGCGCTCCGTGGCGGCCGCGCCGAACTCGTCCACCACTTCGCTCGCGCGCAGGCGGCGCAGCCAGTCCTCGCGCGACACGGCGGGCAGGCGCTGTGCGAGGAAGTCCACCAGAAGCCCCTGCCCCGCTGAGGGCAGAACCACGCAACTGGGGTTGACGCCGTCGCGCATGGGCAGAACCCGGGGATCGTGGCTGTTGTGCATGGGGCCGCGATTGTAGGGGCCCAGGTTCCCACTCTATGCACCAATACTATTGTTTTGATAGCTATCAGCGCTTGATGGTAAAGCGCTAGATGCTATTTTGTCTTGGGTTACAAACCGACGATCACGAAGCGCGATCCACGCCGTCCAACGCCTCGTCGATGGCTTGCTTGATCCGTGCGAGCGTGTGCAGGTCGCCCTCCGATCCTTCCACGGGCGCCCAGCGTATGGCGTCCATATGGGCTATCGCGTGTTGCGAGATGGCCGCCACGCTGACCTGGACCGGCGTGCCGGCAGCGGCAGGCGTGGCCTCAGGAATAGGAATGCGGATCAGGAAGCCGCGATAACCCTCTTCCAGGACCTGGGGCAGCGCAGGCGTTGCATCCATCGCGGTGGGCTCCGGTGTCATGCGACCGCGGGCTTGCTCTCGCCCGATGCGATGGCCGCCAGGCCGCGCACCGCGGCATCGCGCGAGGTCCAGTGGTCATGCGGTAGGGGCAGCGTGCGTCCATCCACCTGGGCATGGGCGTAAAAGTAGCGGCGGCCATCCGGCGCCAGGCACAGCATGCCGGAATAGGTCACGCTGTCGGCCACGCCGAAGATCGTTTCCTGGGTGAGTGCGTCGGTCGTTTGCATGAGGGGCGCCTTGGTGTAAGTGAATGCAATGGCACCATTCTTGAAGCAACAGCTGTGGTTCAACGTAGGCCAAAGGCGCATGCACGCCCCCGGCGGCGTCCTATGGGTGGGCTGTAGGACAAGCCCGGCAATCGCCGTACGCACTGCCCAGCGCGAGGATGTTCGCACTAGCATGGCTTCAAACACCACTCCGCGCCCTGAGGCAAGGCACACCCGTTTGGCCAGCTTGCGGCGCCTTTGCCATGCCCCCTGAGAACACGCCCCCCGCCGCCTCCCTCCCCCCCCGTTCCACGCGCCAGCGCGTACTGCGCTGGACGCTGGGCACGATAGGCGCAGTGGTGGCGGCGCTGGTCCTGTTCATCGTGGTGCTGGTGAACTGGGACTGGAACCGCGCCAAGCCCTGGGTGAACGACAAGGTGAGCGAGGCCACGGGGCGCACTTTCTCCATTGATGGCGATCTGTCGGCGGAGTGGCACTGGCCCCAACCGCTGGAAGAAGGCTGGCGCCGTTGGGTACCCGGTGTGACCGTGCGTGCCCAGCAGCTCTCCCTGAGCAATCCGGAGGGCTTTGAGGTGCCGGAAGCGCCGGGCAAAGGCGCGGACCAACTGCCCGCCCTTCCCGCGCGCCCCGAGCCAGCTGCGCCCGCAGGTGATGCCGACGCACCCACGGCTGCGGCAGCGCCCGCGTCCGTGGGTTCGGCGGCGGCCGACGCCGCCCGGGCCGTCGCGCTGGAGGTGGGACGTACCCAAGCGAATGCTCCGGCACGCCCGCCCACGGGCATGGGCACCATCGCCAGCGCCAGCGCCACATTGCGCCTGCTGCCGCTGCTGTCCCGCACGCTGCTGCTGGACACGGTCGTGCTGACGGCGCCCGACATCGTGCTGGCGCGCCGGCAGGACGGGCGCAACAACTGGACCTTCACGCGCTCCCATGCCCGAGAAAGCACTGCCGAGGACAACCCTTGGGATCTGCGCTTGAACCAGCTCGTCGTGCGCGGCGGCTGGTTGGGCTATGCCGACGGCCTGAAGGATTTGGCGCTGCGTGCCCGCATCGACACCCTGCCCACTGGTGCACCGCAGGCCGAAGGCAAGTACGGCATGAAGATCGCGCTGCAGGGCACCTACCGCAAGGCGCGCATCACCGGAGAAGGACTGGCAGGACCGGTGCTGTCGCTGCGCCAGCAGGCCGCGCGCTATCCGCTGCGCTTTTCCGCGCGCTCGGGCAGCGTGCAGACGCGGGTGGAAGGCGTGCTCAACAATCCCGCCAAGCTTTCGGGCATGGATCTGCAGGTGTTCGTGAAGGCGCCCAGCATGGCGGACCTGTATGAACTGACCGGCCTGGTGCTGCCCAACACGCCGCCGTTCCAGGTCGAGGGGCGCCTGCTCGGCAACCTGGCACCGGCCAAAGCGGTGTGGGAATACCGCGACTTCAACGGCACCGTGGGCAGCAGCGACCTGCACGGCAGCCTGACCTACACAGGCGGCGAGCCCCGTCCCAAGCTGCAGGGCCATATGACGTCCAAGCAACTGCGCCTGGCGGATCTGGGCCCGGTCCTGGGCGCGCCCAGCGGCGTGCGCGCACAGGAGAAAGGCACCTCGCGCCGCCCCGGCAAGGTGCTGCCCGATGCCCGCTTCGCCACCGACCGCTGGGGCGCCATGGACCTGGACCTGGCATTTGCCGGGCAGAAGGTGGTGCGCCCCGACAGCCTGCCACTGGACAACCTGAGCGTGCGCGCGGTGCTGGAAGACCGCCAGCTGCGCCTGACACCGCTGCGCTTTGGCGTGGCCCACGGCCGCATCGACTCCAACGTGCTGCTGGACAGCCGCACCGATCCGCTGCAGGTGCAGTTGCAGGGCTCGGTCCAGGGCCTGCAGCTGTCGGCCCTCTTTCCCAAGGTGGAGCGCATGCAAAAGAGCCTGGGGCGGCTGGACGGCGCTCTGGCGCTGACCGGCCAGGGGCAGTCGGTGGCGCGCATGCTGGCCACCAGCGGGGGCGAAGTGCGGCTGTACATCCGCGACGGCACGCTGAGCAAGGAATTGCTGGATCTGGCGGCGCTCAACCTGGGAAGCGTCATCGTCTCCAAACTGTTCGGCGACGACAAGGAGGTCAAGCTGCGCTGCGCCGTGGCCAACCTGGACGTACAAGGTGGCGTGGCCAGCACGCGCACCGTCAAGCTCAACACCGAGGAGGCCATCGTCGAAGCCAAGGGCACGGTGGACCTCGGCGACGAACTGCTCAACCTGCGCATCACGCCCGATTCGCTGAAGTGGAAATTCTTCTCACTGCGCACGCCGTTGTATGTGCGCGGCACCTTCGCTGATCCGCAGGTGGGGGTAGAACCCGGGCCGCTGCTGCTGCGCGCGGGGGCGGCGGTGGCCGCCGCCCTCACGGCGCCCGCGGCGCTGGCACTGCTGCCGATTACCGTGCCCGCCGCCGAGGACGACGCGCACTGCGCTGCACTTTTGGCCAAGGCCGGCGCGGCACCGGCATCTGCGCCGGCCAAGCCCGCCTCGCGCGCTCAACGTTAAAGCAGCCTGCAAGGCGCTCCAATAAAGCGCTAGCAGCTATTGTTTTAATAGTTTTCTTGGTGTGCGGCCTGGGTGGCACGCACTGGTCGTGTTCACTGCACGGCCGGAACCGTGAGTTGCACACACAGACCACGGCCTTCTTGCGGCAGCAGCTCCAGCCAGCCCGCCACCGCCGCCGCACGCGAGCGCATGCTGTCAATGCCGCGTCCCAGACTGTGGCACGCGGGCTCGCCGCTCGGCAGCCCTGCGCCGTTGTCTGCCACCTGCAACTGCCATGCCCTGCCCTGCAGCGTTTGCACGGAGTGCAGGCGGATCACGAGCGCCGTGGCGTCCGCATGCTGCAGCACATTGCTCACGGCTTCCTGGACGATGGCGGCTATCTCCCGCGCCACCTTGCCTTCTGGCAGGGCCAGTTCATCGTGTGGCGCAATCTCCCAGTGCAGCGCGATGCCGCGCCGGTCCAGCGCAGGCTGGATGCGGTGGCGCAGCCGCGCGAGCCGGTCCGCCAGGGAATCGTCCTCGCCGTCCATCGAATCCACCAAGAGGCGCAGGTCGAGCAGGCACAACTCCAGCGACTGCATCAGCGTCCCGTGTTCGGGGTCCCGCTCGTCCACCAGGGCGATGGCGTTGACGAGCTGGGACCCCACCTGGTCGTGCAGGTTGCGTGCAATGCGTTCGCGCTCGCGCTTCACATCAGGGCTGGGCCGGATGCTGCGCCGTGGGCGCCACTGCAGTGCGCGCGGCAACTGCACGATCAGCAAGATGCCCAGCACTACCAGGGCCCCAGGCCCAGCAGCTTCCAGCGCAACTGCGCCTGCAGACTCAGTTGCTCCGCAGAGACCAGCAGCAGGGTCTCGACGGACATGGCAAGCAACCAGACAGCAACGCAGGCGATTGCAAAGGCCGGCGGACGGGTGCGAAACATGGAAATCTCCCTCATCCCTGCGGCAGGTGCGACGGACGTTTGTGCGCCCAGGCGGCTCTTCTTTCAGAACAGCCCGCGCAGTGACGCGAAGCGCACGGCCTGCGCCCGCGTGCGCACCTGCAGCTTGCGGTAGATGTTCTTGATGTGCGTGTTCACGGTCAGGCTGCTGATGAACAGCCGGTTGCCGATCTCGGCGCTGGTGTAACCGCTGGCCACCATGCGCAGCACTTCTTTCTCGCGCTGGGACAGGCGCTCGGTTTCCTGCTCCACGCGCCGCTGGGCGTGCGGGGCCGCGGCGCCGCTCGGGTCAAACCGCTGCAGCAGGCGACGCGCAAGGTTGGGGGTGATGGAAGCACCGCCGTTGGCCACCTGCAGTACCGCCTGGGGATAGCTGCCGAACCATGAGTTCTTGACGAGATAGCCCGTGGCACCCAGTTCAAAGGCGTGCAGCACCTGCTCATCGTTCTGCATGATGGAGATGACGATGGCCTCGGCCGTGGGGCGCACCGACTTCATGTAGTCGATCAGCATGAAGCCCTCGCCATCGCCGAGGTTCAGGTCCACGAGCATCACATCGAACTCATGCTGCTTGATGGCCTTGCGGCCCTCGCGCACGCTGGTGGCCTGCGCCACCAGCAGCGTACGCTGGTCGCTCATCAGCTCTTGCGCGATGACGCGCCGCATGTGCGCATCGTCATCCACCAGCAAAACGCGCACAGGCTTTTCTAGCTGCCCCGCCAGAAAGTCCGGCCAGATGGAGGGCGGATTCTGGTGCATGGCGAATTGGCCTGGGGTGACAGACGTCCCCCGCGGAGCGGCCATTGCACCAGGAGGATCGTTGACGGGCAGCATAAAGAAGTCTCCAGACGGGGGCGCCTGTTGGGGGCCCCTCAGCGTTTGCACACCGTAACCACGGAAAGATCATCCCAACGCCTTGGGTGCTTTCCTCACAGGAAAACAAATTACACCGAAACATCCGGAGATATTCGTAATTTCTTCGTGAGTTACCTGACTCACATTTTGAAACTAACGCAGATAAGGGATAAATCTCCTTCAAACGCATTAATGGGAAATTTTCCCTTCGAAAGAATATGCAGGCTTTGCCAGCCGTTTTTTGCAGTCCCGCCCGGTCCGGCCTTCACTGGCAATAAACACATCCCATCCGCAGCGATTCGGTTGTTACCGAATGACACTACCTGGGAAACACCGCCGCGCCGGTCCTTTTCAGCGCCTCTTTTGGCCCTCTTTCCTCTCTGACGCATGCATTTGCAGTGCTGTCAGAGCGCCCCCTTCTTCGGCTACCCGCGATGGGAGATGGATGCCGGAGGCCCCCCTGCGGAAACTGGAGCCAGACAAAAAGACGGGCGGCCTCCGGCATTCCTCCTCGGGTCGGGCGCTGGCTTTCTTCTTGTCGATGTAGCCGTGACACCGGTCATAACCCAAGCCACCGGAGGGCGCGGTCTTTTTGACACGTTATAGGAGAGACAGTCATGAAAGTTCTTGCATTTTTTGCGTTGAGTGCCGTCGCGACTGCTGCCATGGCAGTGCAACCGCCCAGCACCATCACCCTGAATGGGCCGTCCGTGCAAATGACCAACTCGGTCGGCACCGCCATCTCCAATACGTCCGGCGCACACAACGAGGCATTGCAAAACATTGCCTCCAACGCCGGCCCCGTGCAGGTCTTTGCTGGGGGCTCGTCTACACAGACCGCCAATTTGGGCCTAGGTGCCGTGACCAACGAAGCCAAGGGTGAAGACGCCCTTGCCCGCCAGAACCTCGCCAGCAACAACGGCAAGGTGGAAATCCGCGCTGCTTCCAGCCAGACGGTGAACAGCCTGGGTGCCGTGCTGAGCAACCTGGCCGATGGCAGCGATGCACACGCCACCCAGAACGTCGCCTCCAACTACGGGCATGTGGTGGTAGCGGCAGCTTCCACCCAGACGGCCAATTTCATCGGTGGCAGCGCAGTCAACCAGGCCAAGGGCTCGCACTCGTTCGCGGTGCAGAACATCTCCTCCAATGACGCTTGCGCCGAGGATCCCTGCCCCGGCGGCAACTGCTATCGCCCCAACTGGTGAGTCCGCGAGCGCCGGGCCTACTGAAGGCCTGGCGCTTTTTGTGCAGGTTGCTTGAGGAGATTCGCCATGCTCAGTCGCGCAACACGCTTCCTGGCGCCCGCCACGGCAGCCCTGGCCCTCTGCGCCGCGGCACCCGCCTGGGCCGCGCCGGGAGAAGACCCGGTGGTGCTGGATAAGAAGGTCAATGTGCAGATGCAGCCGTTGCCTTCTGCGCCGCGCTCCGGCTACATCAACCACGACACCGGCCTGCCCGCCTGGCAGCAGGCGCGCCTGACTCGTTACGTGGCCAAGGCGTTCTCTGGCGATACCACGGGCATCGTGACCGAAAAGGACGTCGTCAACGCGGTGAACACGCAAGGCTCCAAGGTCGTGTGCTCGCAATCCGTGGGCAGCAACTTCGGCACCGCGGCCTCGGGTGGCACCGGCAAGCCCGGCGCCGACCAGGTGGTGGTGCTGCGAGGGGATCTGGTCAATATCTGCTGGTGACGGCCACCAGCGTGCGGGCGCGGCCGGGCATGCGCCGCGCGCCTGCTCGGCCGCGCCAGAGGGTTGGATAACGCGAAGACGAGAGGGCTTTGCCATGAACACCGCAACCACACTTCCCCGCGGTCCCGGCCGCAACGGCGCCCCACGCCGTGGCGCTGCCTGGCTGATGCTGGCGGGCGCTCTGCTGCTCAGTGCCTGCACAACGCCGCTAGACCCCCGCAAGGACGCATCGCTGCAGCAGGCGGCTTATACGACGGACCGCCCCGTCGTGCGCCCGACGCGCTCGGTCTCCAGCTTCTCGGATTCGCTGATGTGCATGGACCACATGCTGCGCGCCGCGCAGGTGCCCACCACGCTCATCACCAGCAAGCAGGTCATCGACTATTCCAGCCGCGTGCCCGTTGCTGCCAAGGACATGATCATCACCTCTCTGTCGCAGATGTCGCGGCTGTCCAACGCCTTCCGCTACGTGGACTATGAGGTGGACATCGTGCGCCAGGACACGGTGCAGAACCTCACCACCATCTTGCTCAACAACAACCTGATGCAGCTGCAGCGCCCCGCGCTGTACGTGTCGGGCGCGATTGCGTTCGTGGACCAGAACGTGGTCACCAACCGCTTTGATGCCGGCACCTCCGCCAGCCGGCTGGACACAGGCTACAGCCGCAACCGCTCGGCCACCGTGATTGGGCTGGAGATGCACCTGGGGGACTTTCGCACGCGCACGCTGATTCCCGGACTGGACTCGGCCAATGAGGTGGTGATCGGCAGCGGTAGCCAGGGCCTGGACGTGGCTGGGCGCATCGGCAGCTACGGCGTCAACTTCAACGTGGGGCGCGACTACGCGCTGGGCGCCGGCGGCGCCATGCGCACGCTGATTGACCTGGCCACCATCGAGCTGGTGGGCAAGTGGGCACGCGTGCCCTACTGGCAGTGCCTGACGCTGGAACAAACGCATCCCGACTTTCAGCGCCAGATGCGCGACTGGTTCGACGAAAGCGGCGGCGTAGGCCAGGCCACGCTGGTGCAGAACTCGCTGATCGCGCAGGGCTACCTGCAGGCGGGCACCGACCTGCTGGCGCTGGACTCGCCCGCGCTGCGCACCGCGCTCACGCAGTTCCAGATCGACAGCCTGCTGGTGCCCACCGGCGTGCTGGACTTCTCCACCTACGAGCGCGCGATGCGCCACTTCGTGACGTTGGCACCCGATGGCTCCCTGCAACGGGTGGGCTGGGGCCCGTCGGGCCCCACCGGCAGCATGGCCGAGAACAAAGGGGATTCCACGCCCGTGCGCACCTCGGGCCTCGTGCTCACCTCCACCACGCCCCCGCCACGGCGCATCGACATGCAGATCGAGAATGCGCTGCCCCCGGGCATGGAGCCCACTTTCGAAGTCGGCGAGCAGGTGTTCGTGTCGGCCACCGTGTCGCGCACCTCACACATGTACTGCTACTTTGCCGACCCCTCGGGCAACGTCATGCGACTCACGCCCAACCAGGTCACGCCGCATTCGCTGGTGGCGGCGAACCAGGCGCTGCGACTGCCCGACTGGCTGGTGCCCAACCCGGCCTTCATCATGGACGCGAGCCGCCCTGGCACCGAGCGCGTGGCCTGCTTTGCCGCCGAAACCGACGTGCTGCCCCGGCTGCCCGCGCCACTGCAAGGCGCAGGGCTGGTCAACATTCCCGGCTACCGCACCATCGAGGACATCGACAAGGCCTTCCAGCAGGGCGTGGGCACCAGCGGCTACGTGAAGTCCGAGGTGTACTGGAAGACCCAACCCAAGAAGGCCCAGCCCGCGGCGGCCGCACCTGCCGCCCCGCAGCCCGCCAAGCGCTGAGGGCGCGGCCCGCCCCATCTCGCCAGGACGCCGCCATGACGCCCCTGCTCCGCCCTTTCGCGCCCCGGGCCGGTGCCGCCCTGCCACCCGGCGGCGGGCGACTGGCCCTGCCGGCCGTGCTGCTCCTGGCGTGCACGCTGCTGGCTCCGGCCCAAGCGCGCATCGAAGCGCTGCCGCAGCCCGCCATCCAGCCCAGCCAGGGCGGCGGCGACTTCACGCCGCCGGCGGTGCAGCCCACGGCCCCGCTGATCGAGCCATCCGGCTCCTCCAGCGTGCCGCGCATCCAGCCCTCCGGCCAACCCCAGGCCGAACCGTTGCGCCTGCCCCAGCCCGAGGACGAGGCCACCCTGGCGCAGTTGCGCCGGTTGCGCGCCACGGCGCTGGCGCCAGCGCGCAAGGGCAGCGCAGCGGAAAAGGCCGCCGCGCGCAGCGCCTGGGTCCTGGGCCTGCTGTACCTGCACGGCGAGCGCGTGCCCCTGGACCGCACGCAGGCGCGGTACTGGTTCGAGCGCGCCCGCGCGCTGGGTGAGCCCTACGCCAGCGCCGGCCTGGCCTGGTGCGAGATCGATGGCTGCGTGGGCCCGCCGCAACCTGCGGCCGCGCGCCCGTGGATCGCCCAGTTGCGTGCGGTGGACGCGCCGCTGGCGCTGCTGCTGGAATGGTGGGCGCAGGAGCGCCTGGCCCCGCTGCCGCCTCCCGCCGCCGCACCGCGCGCGCCGGATGCCCCCCCACAGGAGAACGGACACGCAGCCCTGCTGCAGCGCGCCGCCCAGGCCGGCAGTGCCCAGGCGCTCAACGAACTGGGCCTGCGCCAGATCGCCGCGGCGCGCTTGCCCGATGCGCTGGCACAGTTCCGCGCGGCGGCGCCGCGCTCGCCCGCGGCAGCCTCCAATGCCCGGCTGCTGGCCAGCCGCATGGAGCAGACCATCAGCGCACAGCCCGCCCCGCACACGGCCGACGAATGGCTGGCGCAGGCGCGCCGCTACCACCGCGGCGACGGCGTGCCGTCCAATTACACCGAAGCCATCCGCCTGTACCAGATCGCCGCCGCCAGCGGCAGCCGCCCCGCCAAGCGCATGCTGGAGCTGATCTACTCACGCCCCGCGCCCGACGGCACGATTGATGTGGCCTGGATGCGCCAGCTCTCCACCATGGAGCTGTCGCCCGAGGGTTCGGTGCTCACCCTGCAGCCGCCGCCCACACCGCAGCTGTTCGTGCGCGACCCCACGCCGCTGTATGCGCTGATTCCACAGGAATGGCGCTCGGGCCGGCCCGTGGGGCCACGCTGACTATCGTTTTGATAGCTGTCAGCGCTTGTCACATAAGCGCCAGAGCCTTATTTCTCTTGAAACTCAATGGAAGTCGCGGCTGCCGTCCAGCGCCTGCGCCAGGCGGCCCAGCAGCGGCGTGAGGTCCTTGAACCGCTCGCCCACCAGGTGGCGCACGGCCGTGTCCGCGCCCGGTGCGCGGGCGCACTGCCACACGCCCTCCACCGCCAGCAGGCGCGAGCGCAGCAGCGCGCTGCGCCAGCGCTCCAGCCGCGCGGGCCACACGATCACATTGACCGAGCCGGTCTCGTCCTCCAGCGTGACGAACATCGTGCCGTTGGCCGAGCCCGGCCGCTGGCGCACGGTGACGATGCCGCAGGCACGCACGCGCCGCCCATGGGGCGCCGATTGCAACTGCTGCGCCGTGGCCAGCCGCCAGCGCTGCAGCTTCTCGCGCAGCAGCGCCAGGGGGTGGCGCCGCAGCGTCAGGCCCGTGGCGGCGTAGTCCCACAAGATGTCTTCGCCCTCTGGTGCGGCGGGCAACTGCGGGGCGGCCTCATGCACGGGCGCGTCCTGCAGCAGCGGCGGAGCGCGCAGCTGGGCCGCGGCGTCCCACATCTGCTGGCGCCGGTGGCCCGCCAGCGCGCGCAGCGCATCAGCCGCGGCCAGGGCCTGCAGATCCTGCCGGTCCAGCCGCGCGCGCAGGGCCAGGTCTTCGCTGTTGACAAAGGGGCCGCTGCCGCGCGCCTGCACCAGCCGCTCGGCCGCCGCCGCGCCCAGCCCCGCCACCAGCCGCAGGCCCAGGCGCACGGCCGGCTGCGCCAAGGACACGCCGGCAACGGGTGCCAGGGGCTCCTCCAGCGTGCAGTCCACGTCGCTCGTCGCCACGTCGATGGGCAGCACGCGCACGCCATGGCGGCGCGCGTCCTGCACCAGTTGCGCCGGTGTGTAAAAGCCCAGCGGCTGCGCATTGAGCAGCGCGGCCAGGAAGCACGCGGGCTCGTGCCGCTTGAGCCAGCTGCTGGCGTAGGCCAGCAGCGCAAAGCTGTAGGCATGGCTTTCGGGAAAGCCGTATTCGCCAAAGCCCAGGATCTGCTGGAACAGCCGGTCGGCAAATTCCGGCGGGTAGCCGTTCGCCAACAGACCGTCCTTGAAGGGCTTCTCGAAGCGGTGCACCTCGCCCTTGCGCCGCCAGGCGGCCATGGAGCGGCGCAGCTCGTCGGCCTGGCCCGCGCTGAAGCCCGCGCCGTCGATGGCGATCTGCATCACCTGTTCCTGGAAGATGGGCACGCCCAGCGTGCGCCGCAGGGCGTTGTCGAGCTCCGGGTATTCAATGGGGAACGGCTCCTCGCGCTTCGTGCGCTGCCTGCGCTGCCACTGGCGCCGGCGCTCGCGCGCCTGCAGGTAGGGGTGCACCATGCCGCCCTGGATGGGCCCGGGCCGCACGATCGCCACCTGCACCACCAGGTCGTAGAACTCGCGCGGCTGCAGGCGCGGCAGCATGCTCATCTGCGCGCGGCTCTCGATCTGGAACACGCCCACGGTGTCAGCGCGGCAGACCATGTCGTAGGTGGCCGGGTCCTCGGGCGGGATGTCGGCCAGGTCCCATGACTCGCCCCGCAGCGCGGCACGCATTTCCAGGCAGCGGCGCAGCGCGCTGAGCATGCCCAGCGCCAGCACGTCCACCTTCAAGAGGCCCATGGCGTCCAGATCATCCTTGTCCCACTGGATGATGGAGCGCCCGTCCATGGCGGCCGGCTCCACGGGCACCAGGCGCGTGAGCTTGCCCTCGGTGAGCACGAAGCCGCCCACGTGCTGGCTCAGGTGGCGCGGAAAGCCACGCAACTGGCGCGCCAGCTGCAGCCACAGCGCGGCCGTGTGCGCGCCCAGCGGCTCGCCCAGGCGCTCGGCCAGCGCCAGCAGGTGCTCCGTGGCCAGCACGTCGTCGAACCAGTGGTGTTCCTTGGCAAACGCATCCACCAGCGCCGGCGCCACACCCAGGGCCTTGCCCACGTCGCGCAGGGCGCTGCGCGTGCGGTAGCTGATGACCACCGCGGCGATCGCGGAGCGCTCGCGCCCGTACTTGTCGTAGATGTACTGGATGACGGTCTCGCGCCGGTCGTGCTCGAAGTCCACGTCGATGTCGGGCGGCTCGCTGCGTTCGCGGCTGATGAAACGCTCGAACAGCAGGCGCGTCTTCTGCGGGTCCACCGCCGTGATGCCCAGGCAATAACACACCGCCGAGTTGGCCGCCGAGCCCCGCCCCTGGCACAGAATGCCCTGGCTGCGCGCATAGCGCACGATGTCGTGCACCGTGAGGAAGTACATCTCGTACCCGCACTCGGCGATCAGCGCCAGCTCCTTCTCGACCTGCGTCACCACCGCTTCTGGCACGCCATCGGGATAACGGACACGCGCGCCCTCCCAGGTGAGGCAGGCCAGCGTCTGGCTTGCCGTCATGCCGGGCTGCACGGTCTCCAGCGGGTAGCGGTACTTGATCTCGTTCAGGCTGAAGGTGCAGCGCGCCGCCACCTGCAGCGTGGCCGCCAGCAGCGCGGGCGGGTACAGGCCCGCCAGCCGGCTGCGCGGGCGCAGGCGCTTTTCGGCATGCGGCTGCAGCGCGAAGCCGCACGCGGCCACGCTGCGGCCCAGGCGCACGGCGGTCAGTACGTCCTGCAGCGGCTTGGCCGCGCGCGAGTGCATGTGCACGTCACCCGCGGCCACCAACGGCAGGCCCAGCTGCGCGCCGGCCTGCGTGAGCGTGCGCAGCCACAGACCGTCGTCCGGTGCGGTGTGCAGCTCTACCGCCAGCCAGCAGTTAGAGCCAAATAGGCCTCTAACGCTTTCCAGACAAGCGCTGACAGCTATTAAATCAGAAGCATCGACAAACGCCTCGCGCCGGGGCGTCAGCAGCACCTCGCAGCCCTGCAGCAGCGCCCAGGGCGACTGGGTATCCACGCGGTAGCCGCCCTTGCCGGCACGCTGGCGCGCTGCGGTGATGAATTCGCACAGGTCGCCCCAGCCCTGCACGTCGCGCGCCAGTGCCACGATGCGCACGTCGCCCCAGCAGAACTCGCTGCCCACGATGAGCGGCAGGCCCAGCGCCTGCGCCGTGCCATGGGCGCGCACCACGCCGGCGACGGAGCATTCGTCGGTCAGCGCCAGGGCGCTGTAGCCCAGTTCGTGCGCGCGCTGCACCAGTTCCTGTGGATGCGAGGCGCCGCGCTGAAAGCTGAAGTTGCTCAGCGCGTGCAGCTCTGCGTAGGCGGGCAGCATCATCCGTACACCCCCTGCAAGAACCAGCCGCCCGTCGCCCGGTCGCGGAAGACCCAGACGGTGCCCGCCGCCGGGTTGTGGGCAATGAAATAGTCGCGCCGCACCAGGGCCGAGCCACCATCCTGCGCGCCATTGTGTGCACTGACCTGCACATCGCTCTCGTCGTCGTTCAGGTCCGCTGCGGCCTCCCACCAGCCGGTTTCCACGCGCTGCGGCCCGTCCAGCAAGCGCAGCGGCTGGCCGTGCAGGCAAGGCCGGCTGCCGCGCAGGGCCAGCGGCCGCGCAGGCCGCACGAGCCAGGGCGGAAGCAAGGGCGCGAGGGTGCAGTCCTGTGCGGGCGCCGGCGGCGCGGCGCGGGCCGCCAGGGCCGGGTGCCACTGTTGCATGCATTCGGGACGGTGGTCTGCCTGGGACCGCGGCACCCGCAGGCTGTCCGCGCCCAGGCGGGCCGAGAGGCGCTCGACGAACTGGTGCCAGGGTTCGCCCTGCCCCGCCCCCGCGTCGCCTGGCTGGGGCGGCAGCAGGTCCGCGCTGGCCTGTGGCATGGGCGCGGTTTGCAGGCTGCGCAGCGCCAGCCGGCTCACGGGCGCGGCCAGGCGCTGGTGCGCCAGGCGCTCGGCCAGCAGGCGGCGCAGGTGCGCCATGCCCTGCAGCGGCTCGGCCGTGCGCAGCGTGAGGCTCTGCCAGGGGGGCAGGTCCACGCCGTCGATACGGCGCAGGTCATGGCGCCAGGCCAGCTCCAGCGCCTGCACGCCCTGGTGGCGCGCGCGCAGCCAGCCCTGCAGTGCATCCAGCAGGCGCTGGCCGGCCCACAGCAGCGCGGGGGCCGATTCGGCCAGCGCGGGCAGTTCCAGCTCCAGCGCGAACTGCTCGGGCAGCGTGATCCAGTCCAGGCCATGCGGTGCGTCGCCCCAGGCACGGTCCAGCGCCGCCAGGGGTTCGGCGCCGAAGCGCCGCGCCACCCCGGCGCGCGGCAGCGCACGCACGGCGCCCCAGGTGCGGCAGCCCAGCTGCTGCAGCGCCTGGGCATGCGGGCGCAGCGCCGAGAGGGTGGCAACCGGCAGATCGTGCGGCAGCCGCCGCGGCACGGGCCGGCCCTGGCGCTGCAGGCGCAGCAGGGCCAGGGCTTGCAGCGCCGTGGGCGCACTGGCCCAGAGAGACCCGCCCTCCAGGGTTTCGGGCCCGGGGGGCGCGTGGTCACGCAGCAGGCTTTGCAGAGCGGCGCGCCCGCCCCACAGGCGTTCGGTACCGCTCACCTCCAGCAGCAGCGCCTCGTCCACAAGGGCCACGCGCGGCGTGAAGCGCAGCGCCCACCAGCCCTGCGCGGCAGGCGGCAGGCCGATCACGGACCCGGTGGCGGGCCCGGTCGTGGCCTCAATGGGTGGCAAGTGCCAGGCAAGCCAATGCATCCTCCACCTCCTGCGGTGTGCGGCCCCCCATGCCCCAGGCGGCCGCCTGCACCTGGCGGCGCCATTGGGCCTGTGCCTGCAGCGCCGCGGCCATTACCGGCGTACGTGCGGGCAGTGCCACGGGCTGCGCCAGCGGCGGGCCGCGCCGCTTGACGACATGGACGTGCAGCTCCTCGCCCTGCGGTTGCAGCCACAGGCGCAGCGGCGCGGGCGATGCCTGCGCGCGCGAGCGCTCGGGGCGCATCACCCACAGCAGTTGGCGGTGCTGCGCGGCCGCCAGCTGCAGCCGCCGCAGCACGGCGGCAGGCACCTGCGGCAACCAGGCCAGCACGGCGCGCACGTCGCGGCAACGCAGCGCCTGCTCGCAGGCCCATGCCGCGGCCATGTCCGCACGCGGGCTGGGCGGGTGAATGCAACACAGCCGGTCGGCGGTAAGCCCCACGGGTTGCAGCGCCGGCAGGAAGGGCTCCAGCGGCGGCGTGACCAGTACCGCGTGTCCCGGGCCTTGCGCCAGGTGCGCGGCCAGGGCCGGCATCACCAGGGTCCACTCGGGATGGGCCTGGGGAGGCAGCAGCAACTCGCTCATGCACCCCAGCGGCCACCCCCCACCGGGCAGTTGCGCATCCAGCGGCGCATGGCCCGTGGCCAGCGCCGGCTGCGGCGCTTGCGCCCAGGCATCGCCCTGCCAGACGCCGGGCAGCGCGTTCAGGGAAGAGGAAAGAAAAGCCGCCATGCAAACCGCCGATGAATACTGTTCAAATATAAGGGGTATCTATTTAGCTCCAGCAGCCCCATTGATACTGTGA
>NZ_JSYI01000129.1:0-345 GCF_001023515.1 Diaphorobacter sp. J5-51
ATTACTGCAACGAGATCAGCCACCGGGCGATTCGTGAACGTCGCCAATGGCTCTCTGGCTACGACCTGCAAAAGCTGACCAATGGGTTCAGCAAGTGCGACGGTGTGCAGATCGGCTCTCCAACAGTGCAACAGGTGTGCGAGGACTACGCCAAGGCGCGCAAGCAGTTCAAACGTGCCAAACTGCGCTGGCGAGTGAGTAACTCCCAGTCCAGCAAATATAGCCTGGGCTGGGTGCCGTTCAAGGCGCGTGCCTTGCAATACAAGGCGGGTCAAATCGTGTTTGCCGGTCAGCGCTTCAGCCTGTGGGACAGCTACGGCCTGGGCGACCACGAATTGCGAGCGG